>CAZKGF010000019.1:0-17302 GCA_964552115.1 uncultured Halobacteriales archaeon | reverse complement strand
AACAGTACCCGGTTTCTTTCATCATTTCGAGGTCGAAGGTGGTGCGTTCTTCGATCCGCTGGGCGGCGACGAGGTCACCCTGTCGCTCGAATTCACGCACTCGTTCGGTCATGAGATCCTCGATCTCGTCGATCGCGTGCTCCAGCCGCTGGCGGGGGATCGAGTAGTGCTCTGCGGGGTGGATCAAGACGGCTGGCTCTTCGCTCTTGACCTCACCTTCCAGCGTATCGACTCTCCGCAATCGGTCGATTTCGTCACCCCAGAATTCGACCCGCACCGCGTTTCGGGCGTACATCGGAAAGATTTCGAGGGTGTCACCGCGCACCCTGAAGGTGCCCTGAGAGAAGTCGACATCGTTGCGTTCGTAGTTCAAATCGACCAACCGAGCCAACACTTCATCACGGTCGATTTCCTGGCCCTGTTCGAGGCGGAGCGACATGTCGACGTAGTTTCGGGGATCGCCCAGACCGTAGATTGCCGACACGGAGGCCACCACGATAACGTCGTCTCGTGTCAGTAACGAACGGGTTGCTGAGTGGCGCAGTTTGTCTATCTCGTCGTTGATCGATGCATCTTTGTCGATGTACGTGTCGGTCTGTTCGACGTACGCTTCGGGCTGGTAATAGTCGTAGTAGGAGACGAAATATTCGACGGCGTTGTCTGGAAAGAGGCTCTGAAACTCTTCGTAGAGCTGGGCTGCTAGCGTCTTGTTGTGGGCGATTACGAGCGTCGGTTGCTGTACCTCCTCCAGCACCCACGAGACGGTATTCGTCTTTCCCGATCCGGTCACCCCGAGCAACGTCTGCTTGTCCATCCCGGACTCGTAGCCCGCAACGAGTTTGCGAATCGCATCCGGCTGATCGCCGGCCGGTTCGAAGGGCGCATCGACCACGAATGGCCGATCGACGTCCGGCCGATCCGGCGAGAGCGGGCCGGCGGAATCACTCATTACCCATCCATCCGGTCTCGACGGCCTTGAGCAGTGCGTTCGATCCGACTCCGCCTGCTCCGATGTCCGGGAGTTGGGGAAAACGGGGGATGCGTCCGGTTCAACAGACCGGCTTTGGATTGACGCCCATCTCCTCCAACGTCTCCACGTACTCCTCGTAGGCGACCTGTACGGCACCGGTGGCAGCCTGCTCGGCTTCGTCCCAGTCGTCTGGATTTTCACACAGCGTTTCGAGGAGGTCCCCCGCCGTCTCAAGGGTTTGTTCGTATCCCTCTCGGAGGTCCCGAAACATGCTGGCTGTGGTCGGATCGGCCTGGCCGGTAAAAAAGCCGGTCCGTTGGCCTGTCGCTCGATCGGCGATCAGCGCCCAGGCCAACAGGCCACCTGCGCGTTCGAGGCCAGACTCGAGGCCACTGAGGTAGGTGGCAATTGCCGGTTCACCCGCCGGTTCGTGGGCATCGAGTGAGCCGACAATCGTCTCGTACCGGCGTCGTTCCCGAGCAGCCTCGTCTGCGAACGTGTCTGCAAGCTCGTCGTCCCCGTCGACGGCCCAATCGTCCACGGTCTTGGCAACGTGGTATGTCCGATCTGCGGCAGCAGCCAGCACTGCGTCAGGGGTCATGTCCCCCTCGGTTTGGGCGTACAACAGTTTCGACGATCCGAGCCGGGACAGTTCAGTCTTGTTGGCCTCGCGAACGCGTTCGCTGAGCTCGGCGGCATCCATGGGTGCGGATTACAACTGGCGGAACTTGTACGCACCGCCATACCAACTCGGGGCTCAGGGACTATCCCTGCCAGCGTACCACTCTGCAAAGCGACCGAAGGCCCGTCCTCGGTGTGAGACAGCATTTTTCTCGTCAGTCGACAGCTCAGCGAACGTCTGGCCGTCGTACTCGAAAAGTGGATCGTAGCCAAAGCCGCCCTCCCCTCGCGGCGCGACCAGCGTCCCAGGAACGACGCCTTCGAAGAGTTTGACCGGTAGCTCACCAGGGTCTACCTGCTCGTCAGTCGTCGCAGTCGCCCGGTCTTCGACCCGACGATCTTGGCCGCGCCGCGCCCCGCGATCCACCGGCTCCGGCGAGGGGTCAAAGCCTTCACCATCGCAATAGGCTAGCACAGTTCGGAACGTTGCACTGTGATCATCTTCAGGTTCGACGAGGCGCCAGATCCGCTCGATTCCCAGGTGATCCTCGACGAACGCGGAGTATGGCCCGGGGAACCCATCAAACGCCGAGATTCCCAATCCCGAATCGTCGACCAACACGGGCCCACCAATCTGGCGGTATGCCGACCGCGCACCATGGGCTGCGACGCGTGCCAGCTCCTCCGCCTGGATCTCCGGATAGTCATAGGACGATTGGGCGACATCGTCGTCCAAGTACGCCCTGGCCTCGGCTACCTTGCCGGCGTTAGTCGTCACGAATGTGAGCATACCGCGCCTGACACACCAATTGAAGAAATGAGCGTCGGTCCCTAGTCGACGACGACTTCGACCGGTTCGTCGGCCTCGGAGTCTTCGACATCCGTCTCTACCTCGCTACTCGTACTCTCTTTATAGAGGAGCGCGCCGGCTACTGCCAAGACCACCCAACTCCGCCAGTTCGCGAGGTTGAGCGTGTACCCAATCCCGAAGGGTTTCTTGACGAGCATTCCCTCGCCAGGCTGCCAATACGACGAAAACAGTCGTTTGAGGCTGGGCCGTTCGAAGTTATAGGGCACGCCGAATATCTCGCCGGAGGTTGGTTTCTCTGCCATAGTTGGTTCTGGACCCGGCGAGATAAATCGGTTTTCCTCAGTGGCGCCTTATCGGCCTTCGGACGTGTCGATCCCGAGCATGGAATTGATGGGACAGGTCTGGAGCAGCCCTGTCACGAGAAACACCGCCCCGACCGCGAGGACGAGAAGGCGCAGTAGAAGTATCACGGTTCCCTCACCGGTGGCGAAGACCCCGGCAAACGAGAGAATCCCTGCGACCAGTAATACGACGCCGAGCACGATCCTGCTGAGTCGATCGGAGCCACCGACGTTGCGTTTCATAGGATTTGGCCTCGATCAGGTCTTCACGCGGGAGACGGATAAACTTCGGTTGACATGGTCACTGATACCGGCCTCGACCTTCGATGTCCTCAAGCCGGGCGAGGACCGCTTCCTCGCCAGTAGACGCATAGGCCGCTTTGGCCGCTGCAATCAGTGGGTCTGCCACATCTACCGTGCCTGACAGACTCTGGGCCAAGACGTGGAGATCCATCGCGTGATCTTCCGCATCTCTCGAATGGAACCCGAGGCCAAAATCGATGAGAAATGTCCGCCCCTCGCCGTCTGGGTTCTCCAGACGCACGTTTCGCGTGGTCGGATCTCCATGGACGATGCCGTTGGTGTGAAGTGTCGCCAAGTGTCGGGCGACCGCTCTAACACGCGTCTCGGACGGGTCCTCGCGCAAATCACACGATCCGACAGATTGGAGTCTCAACCGAGTGTTGTGGACGTCCACGTCCCTGAGAAGCGGAGTCGGCACGCCGAGGCGGCGTGCCGCCCCGAGCAGGCGTGCCTCCTCACGGGTTCGGCGGCGACGGAGTCGGGCATCCAACGCTGGATGGCGGTACGAGCGCGGGGTCCGATTCTTCAAGACCTCGCCATCCTCGAATGTTACCGTGGCCTCGGCCCCCCGCCACCGCTGGTCGTCGTCTACCATCGATGGCGGAGACTCGGGGTCGCGCCAAGTAACCGGGACCTGGTCCGGCCGGAAGTCCGGATCAATGGCGGATTCGGTCACCGGCAAGGTAGCACCCGCACGATACATCTTCGCCCCCAGAACGGCAATCATCCCGGCATTGTCTCGCAGAAACCTGTCTTCGGGCACGTGTAAGGATGCACCGCGATCGGCACACATCTCGTCGAGCATCTCCTGGAGGCGCCCGTTCTGCCCAACGCCACCCCCCAACACCAGTTCGGTCCGACCGGTGAGCGACAACGCCCGCTCGCTTACCTCCGTGAGCATGGCGAAGACCGTCTCCTGGAGGCCGCTACACACGTCGGGAACGGGAGTCCCACCGTCGACTGCGGCACTCGCGGCACTGGTAATACCGGAAAACGAGAAGTCCATCCCCTTGACGACGTACGGTAACGCGACGTATTCACCCTCCCTGGCCTTGGCTTCGACTTTCGGGCCGCCCGGATGTGACAGCCCCAAGTGCCGGGCGAACTTGTCGATTGCATTGCCGACCCCGGTATCCATCGTTTCGCCTAAAATACGGTATCGGCCGCCCCGGTAGGCCAATACGTGGGCGTTCGCCCCACTCGCGTTGAGGCAGACTGGCGCCTCGAATCCGGCACGATGGCGCCCGATTTCGAGGTGTGCCACCATGTGATTGACCCCGACGAGCGGGACGGAGAGGCGCTGGGCGACAGATCTGGCAGCGGTTGCCGTGAGACGAAGACAGGGCCCCAGCCCGGGGCCACGTGAAAAGGCGACCGCGTCGACCGGCGCCTCGGCCCCCTCGGGAGCCGTGTCGGTGGCCGCTTCCAGTACTCGTTCGATCACGGCTGGAAGGTGGTCTGCCATGTGCTCGGCCGCTTCACGCGGATGGATGCCCCCCTGAGCCGGTTCGTACGCCTCAGTTTCGATCGTTACAGTGTCAGACAGTGTATCGAAGACGGCCGCGCTGGCAGCCCAGGCTGTCCCCTCGATACCGAGGATCCGGATCCGAGATCGATCGCCTGGGACCGTGCTCATCGTTTCACCCAATGGTACCGTCGAGGCGAGGACCACGCCGGTCGGTCCCATTCACCGGCTGAATGTCTGTTTGGACGCAGTAGCGAGGGAACTGGCCCTGCGTCGGCGCTAGTTCCACTCCGTGTAACCACACTTCCCACAGTGAGACCGGTCCCCGTGTTCGGCGAGGAATGTGTCTCCACACCGCGGACACTGTTCCCGGTCGGTGGTTCCGTCGTCGTTGTAGAGTTCGTAATGGGCCATTCAAGCTTCCTCGGCTTCCGGTTCCTCTCCCTCGTCGCCGATCTTGTTTCGGGAAAGCATGTGCTCTTGCTCGATCGCGAGGGCGTCTTCGGGTGTTTCGTACACCTTGGCGTATCCGACCGTCGTCCGCATTCCGAACTTCGTGTCCAGTTTGTGAACGACGACCTCCGAGCTGTCTTTGTTGAGAGCGGCAGCGAGACTGTCCCTGACGGAAAGGCGGGAGGGCGTTGCCTCCTCGTGACGGACCTCGAAGCGGACGTCGGTCCGGTGGAGCATCGGATTTTCATCCTCCTCGATGATGTCGATATCCATGATTGGTTGTGTCTAGATCCCGCTGAAGCGGGTAAAAGGATTTCGAAGGCATCGGTTACTCCCGCGCCAGACGGGCTGGAACTGCCGAAAACGTCGGCAAGCGCGAGGTCCTAGGGCAGCGGGCACAACGCTGCCGTGAGCATGGCCTGGTGGGCGGTCGGATTTCGTGCACCGTGCACCTGACCGCGTTCGTTGATCACGACACCCGGAGCTTCGATCTCGCGTTCGACATCGTCGCGAGTGACGACGACGGTTCCGTCGATGACGTGAAACACGTTGGTTGCAGTCTCGTGTTTGTGTGGATCGATCCGAGCACCCGGCCCAAGCGCAAACACCTTCAAAAGAACGTCGTCAGTGACGGCGAGTTCGGCATCACGGACCTCCCCACGATCCGGATCGAG
The DNA here is from genome assembly GCA_964552115.1 of uncultured Halobacteriales archaeon. Taxonomy (GTDB): domain Archaea; phylum Halobacteriota; class Halobacteria; order Halobacteriales; family Haloarculaceae; genus CAZKGF01. Next base: position 11,664 of record CAZKGF010000019.1, on the reverse strand, counting down.
AGTCAGACTCGACAATGCATTCAGGTCCATGCTGGCGCCTGGACGGAGACACTGATAGGTGTTCGGTCGATGGTCGACTGGCCGACCAAAGGGAATCTTATCACCCCCCGGTGTGATGGGCCGATCCATGAGCTACGATCGATCAGTCTCGGCGCCTGATCACGAACTGTCCCCCGAAACTGTCTGGAATATTCAAATGCCCGCCATCCGGATCGGTCGAAACGCCGTCCGGGAGCTCGGTCTCCAACTCGATCAGCTGGGGGTGGCTGGGGCGAGTCATGGCCTACTGATCACCGACGACAGGCTCGACCAACTCGGTCATGCCGATCGCGTTACCGACCATTTGGAAGACGCCGGGCACACGGTCGATGTCTGGACGGATGCCGAACGGGAGCCATCGGCAGCGACGGTCGATCAGTGTGTCGAATTCGTGCGGGACACGGCTGGCTCCGAGGGATATGACTTCTACGTCGGTCTGGGTGGCGGCAGTAACATGGACATCGCAAAGGCGACCCGGGTCATCGTGGCCAATGGCGGGTCGCCACTGGACTACGTTGCCGAACCGACTGGCAAAGGAGAGCCAATTACGGCGTCCGGGCCACCACTTATTTTGATGCCGACCACCGCCGGAACCGGCGCAGAAATTTCACCGGTTGCTATCCTGTCGATCGAGGCAAAGGAAATCAAGGAAGCCATCTCGGATCCCCAAGTCCGTGCCGATGCAGCCGTCCTCGATCCCACGTTCACGACGACGCTCCCCCCAGAGCTCACGGCCAAGACCGCGATGGACGCGTTGGGTCACGCGATGGAGGGGTATACGACTCACCGATATGACGAAATTCTCGCACCGGCCGACCCAGCTAACCGACCGGTCTATGCCGGTCGAACCGACTTCACGGAAGTATTGAGCGAGCGGGCCATTCAGCTCTTGGCTGGAAACGTCCGGGCTGTCGTCAATAACGGTGACAACGTCGAGGCTCGGGGCAACATGCTCCGTGGGGCGATGTTTGGGGCGATTGCCGGCCTCACCGCAGGGGCAACGCTGGCCCATGCGATCGCGTACCCGATCGGCAACCGCTATCACACATTTCACGGTGAGACGATCGCGGCGCTCACACCGGCGAGTACACTCGGATACAACGTGGCGAGCGATCCGAAACGCTTTGCTCGCATTGCTGAGTTCCTCGGGGCAGATACGGATGGCTTGGGCACGCGAGCTGCTGCGGATCTGGCCAGGGACGAGTACGTCAAACTCCAGCGCGATCTCGGCGTGTTACCGAGCGGACTCGCGGAGTTGGCCGGCATTGCTGAAGACGACCTGGAGTGGCTTGCCACGCAGACTGTCGACTCCCAAGAACGGTTGCTTCGGTGCAATCCACGGCCAGTCACTGCCGAAGATGTCGAAGACATTCTGGCGGACGCATTGCACAACTGGTGAGCTAGTACTCGTCGACGTCCGTTCCGACAGAACAGACGTATTCGCCCGTCGCCACCTGCGGGAGTCGTCGGGTTCGCCAAAAAATGCCGTCCGACTCGGCCGTCACCGGGGTACGATCGCCACCGAAGACATCCGTCACAGCAAACAGCTCATCGCCGACCGTGACACGATCCCCCAAGTCGACAGTAAAGTCGACCAGACCGCCCTTTGGCGCCCCATACTGCTCGAAACCGCTCGCCCGTAGTTGTGGCTCCAAGGCCACCTCTCCATCCACAAAGCCGTAGTGCGTGAGAACGTTCCGGACGCCATTCACGCCGACACGGATGCTGGATTCGTCCCAACCCACGGATCCTCCCAGTTCCGGGTCGACCGTCGGAACGCCCTCGTCTGGGGCCGCCCGTGCAAGTTGCCCCTCGGGGCCTTTCTGGTCCAGAACATAGCCACAGCCGAACACCTTGGCCAACTCGAGGCATTCGTCGTGGAGGGCGTGGCGGGAGCCGCATCGAACCCGGACCTCCTCGATCATTCGGGAGGTCGAGCCTTGGTGTAAGTCAAGCGCGAGATCGGCATCAGTCGCTGCCTCGAAGGTTACGGCGGCAATCCGTTCCGACGAAGTCCCCTCGTGGTCCCCCGGATACGCCCGATTCAATTTTGTATCGTCGATGGGATTTCGGTGTTCGGCAACCTGGAAGCCGAAGAAGTTCGTGATCCCGACAATCAGCAGTGTCCCTGCGATCTCGGCCGGTTCGAGTTGAGGGAGCAGACGATGAATGACGCCGACGCCGTTGAGTTCGTCCCCGTCGCTGGCAGCCTGGATATACAACGTCCGGCCGTCAGTTGTGCCGTTGACGACCGCAACCGGTAAGCCGATCTTGCTCCCGTCACGGGTCTCTCCGATGGGGAGTCGGCCGGTGGCTATCTCGCCGGGCGCAGCCGTGGCCGTCCCCAGACTCGCCATGGCCAAGACTGGATACACCCACCGTCTTAGGCGGTTCGATTGGACTGCTGATCGAATGGACTTTGCTCCATGCGGCTAAATGCTCCCTGTGAGCGATTCTGAGGACGCGTCAGGCCGAGCGGCACTCGTCGCGGCCCTGAAGGTGCGGACACACCTCAAACGAGGGCTCGCCGTCGGTCTTCTCGTCTCGATTTCGGTCTACCTGCTTTTCGTCGTCGCACCGCCTGGCACGGTTCGCTCCCAACTGTATTATCTCTCGCTGGCTGTCGTCCTCGCCCTCACCGTCGCCGGTGCCACCACGGCAATTCTGGTGGCCCGGACGGCAGCGCGACTCGCCAACGAAGAGTGAATCGAGCAGCCGCCAGTCGGGCGGTATCGATGCATTGTCCGGTCGACTCGACACCCGGTTCCCCTACCAATGGTGATAAGTTTGGATCGGGAAGCGCGGACGAATGTGTTCCTTATCCGATATCGGTGGACGCATGTATGGTTTGTGCCTCGGAGTCCGGGACGGCCAAAGAGTAATGTTTTTTCCGGCAGGTGGGAAAGTCCGGGACATGTCCGAGGATCTTGAGAAGGGGCTCGAAGGTGTGCTCGTGGCCGAGTCCGACATGAGCTACATCGACGGGGACGCCGGGAAACTCATCTACCGCGGGTATGATATCGGGACTCTCGCACAGGAAGCCTCCTACGAAGAGGTGCTCTATCTCCTCTGGGAGGGAGAGTTGCCAACCCGGACAGAGTTGGACGACTTTGCCGAGTCGATGGCGACCGAGCGGACGATCGACGCTGATCTGATCGACACGCTCGCCGGGCTCGCAGACGATGATGAGCGACCGATGGCGGCACTCCGCACCGGCGTGTCGATGCTCTCCGCCGCTGAGCCCGAGCCCGATGCATCCCCCGGTGATCTCGAGGCAAGCAAACGGAAAGGGCGCCGAATCGCGGCCAAAGTTCCGACCATCCTGGCTGCCTACGACAGATGTCGCCGTGACCACGATCCCATCGACCCACGGGAGGATCTCGGGTACGCTGCCAATTTCCTCTACATGCTGACTGGGGAGGAACCGAGTGAGGTGGCCGCAGAGACGTTCGATATGGCACTCATTCTCCACGCCGATCATGGTCTCAATGCCTCGACCTTTACGGCTATGGTCATCGCATCCACCCTTGCAGACGTCTACAGCGCGACGACGGGCGGGATCGGTGCGCTGTCGGGACCCCTCCACGGCGGTGCCAATCAAGACGTCATGGAAATGTTGATGGAGATCGATTCGAGTGACCAGACCGTCCTCGAGTGGGTGAAAGAGACCCGTGAAGCTGACGAGCGGATCCCGGGATGGGGCCATCGTGTCTACAAGACCAAAGACCCACGAGCGTCGATCCTCCAGTCGAAGCTCGAGGACCTCTCGGCGGCCGACGGCGAAGGGAAGTGGCTCGACTATACAACCACTATCGAAGAGTACCTCGTCGAGGAGATCGGGCTGCCAGACAAGGGAATCGCCCCGAATGTAGACTTCTACTCGGGGTCGGTCTATCACAAACTCGGCATTCCGATTGACATGTACACCCCCATTTTCGCCATGTCCCGGGTCGGCGGATGGATCGGCCACATTCTGGAATACCAGTCCGACAATCGCTTGATCCGGCCGAGAGCACGGTACACAGGCCCGATGGAACAAGAGTTCGTGCCGATCGCCGAGCGGTAATTGGGCCCATTCGGGGCACGAAAGTTACCTGGTAGGCGCCAATACGAGGTGTATGCTCGAACTGAGCGATGTCTTGGCGGCGCGGGATCGAGTCGCCGAGACTGCCCGAAATACGCCCCTCGACTACTCTCATACCTTCTCTGCGATGTCGGGTGCCGATATCCACTGCAAACTCGAGACGTTCCAGCGGACGGGTTCGTTCAAGATCCGGGGGGCAACAAACCGTATTGCGACGCTGTCATCGTCACAGCGATCGACAGGCGTCGTAACCGCAAGCGCCGGCAATCACGCACAGGGCGTTGCCCTCGCGGCGAGTCGGGCCGGGGTTGACGCGACCGTCGTCATGCCCGAAGGCGCACCCGTCTCGAAAGTCCAAGCGACGCGTTCGTACGGGGCGACAGTGATCCTCCGGGGCCAGGACTACGACGCTGCCGCCGAACACGCTCACCGAATCGAAGTCGAAGAGGGACGATACTACCTCCATGCCTTCGACGACTGGGACGTCATGGCCGGACAGGGGACGCTCGGGCTCGAGATTCTTGAGGAGTTACCAAGCCTCGAAACGGTCGTCGTTCCGGTTGGTGGCGGGGGATTAATCAGTGGGATCGCGACTGCTATCAAAGGCAAGCAGCCAGACGTCCGGGTAATCGGCGTCCAGGCCGAAGGGGCTGCCAGTGTCCCCGAATCCCTCGAGAAGGGGACGAGAGTCGTACGTGACTCCGTCGACACGATCGCCGACGGGATCGCCACGCGGTCGGTGGGTGAGCGGCCCTTCGAAGTGATTCGAGAACGCGTCGACCGGGTCGTAACAGTCCCCGACGACGCCATTGCCGTGGCCCTCACTCACCTCCTCGAACGGTCGAAAACTTTGGTCGAACCGGCAGCCGCCGTCTCACTGGCAGCCATCCTGGAAGACCGGTTCGACTACGCCACCGACGAAACGATCGTCCCTGTCCTCTCGGGAGGCAACATCGATCTGAATACCCTGACGACGATCCTGATACGGGGATTGATCGCCACCGGTCGGTATCTTCGAATTCGAAGCGTACTGGAAGACCGACCGGGTGCTCTGGAGGAGATGCTTGAGATCGTCTCGGAACGTGGCGCGAACATCTACGCGATTAGCCACGACCGGACGTCCCGAGAAATCGGGATGGACGACGCCGAAGTGGAACTCGATCTGGAGACGCGAGGCCACGACCACGTAGAGGCCTTACTCGACGCGCTTCGGGCGGCCGAATACGAGGTCGAGATCCTGGTCTGAAAAAATAGAAGGATGCCTCAGGTCCCGTGTTGCCAGGAATCCATGTAGGCCCGTTGGGCGTCGGTCAACGAATCGATCTCGATCCCCTCGGCCTCGAGTTTGATCTCGGCCACTTCTCGGTCCAGTTCGTCGGGGACCTCGTGAACGCCTGGTTCGTACCGGTCGGGCGAAGTGACGAGGTCGCGCACCCCCACCGCCTGGATGCCGAAACTCTGGTCCATAACCTCGACCGGGTGGCCCTGTGCCACTGGCGTGGCAAGATTGACCAGGCGACCCTCGGCTAGAACGTTCAACCGGCGGCCATCCGGGAGTTCGTACGCCCGGACCCCATCACGGGCCTCGATCGTCTCGACGGCCAACGAAGCCAGCGCGTCGAGATCGATTTCGACGTCGAAGTGACCTGCATTAGCCAAGATGGCTCCGTCTTGCATTCGTTCGAAGTGTTCGCCGACGATTACGTCTCGATTTCCGGTGGTCGTGACGAAAACGTCACCCTCCGTGGCTGCGTCCGCCATCGATTTCACTTCGTACCCGTCCATGTGAGCCTCCAAGGCCCGCCGTGGTTCGACTTCGGTCACGACGACGTTCGCATCTTGACCCCGGGCTTTTCGGGCTACACCCTTTCCACAGTATCCGTACCCCGCTACAACCACGGTTTTGCCGGCCCAGGACAGATTGGTCGTCATTGCGATCGACGCCAGAACGGATTCCCCCGTGCCATGGACGTTGTCGAACAGCCGTTTCATGGGCGTGTCATTGACGGCTAGCATTGGATACGACAGTTCCCCGTCGGCGTCCATCGCTCGAAGTCTGTGGACGCCGGTCGTTGTTTCTTCACAGCCACCGCGGACGGACTCCAGGCGGTCTGGATACTCCTCGTGGAGCAAAAAGACCAAATCACCGCCATCATCAACTGTCACGGTGGGTTCGTGAGAGACGACCGCGTGGAGGGCCTCGTAGTACGCGTCGTCGTCGACGCCACGGCGGGCGTAGGAGGTAATGTTCTCGGTGGCATCCAGCGCCACGCTGACGTCGTCGTGGGTCGAGAGCGGGTTGCACCCGGTGATGGCGACTTCGGCCCCGGCAGCTGCCAGGACTTCGACGAGGACGGCGGTTGTCGCTTCGACGTGCATCGCCATGCCGATCCGCTCGCCTGCAAGCGGTTGGCTTTCGGCAAGGTCGGCCTCCAGCGCCTCCATAATTGGCATGTGCTGGCGAGCCCATTCGATCTTCCGGCGCCCAGAAACGCGGACCGTCTCGGGATCCTCAATTTGGGTAGAAACGGCGTCTGTCATGCGCGATCAGAGGATGAGGTGACAGAAAACCCCACCGAACCGGGCCACAGCGGTGGTTAACTCTCCGATCGAGCCACAAGTCGACTTGCACGCTCCGATGCCGTCTCGCGCACCGCGTCGACATCCAGCGTCGTCAGTTCTCGGTCGCGCATGAGTATCGACCCGTCACAGACCGTATGTCGGACGTCACTCCCACTGGCTGCATAGACCAAGTGGCTGAGCAGATCGTGGTGGGGCGTCAGGTGTGGTGTCGTGAGGTCGACGACCGCCAAATCCGCCGGCGCCCCGGGTGCCAATCGGCCGGTTTGTAGCCCGAGGGCGGCGCTACTCCCAGCAGTTGCCATCTCGAAGGCAACGGCCGCGGGGACGGCGCTGGCGTCACCCGCCGCCAGTTTCCCCAGCATCGCAGCGTCCCGCATTTCGTCGAACATAGACAAATCGTTGTTCGAGGCGGCCCCGTCAGTCCCCAGACCGATCGAGACGCCGGCCCGCCGCATCTCGGCGATCGGTGCCATCCCGCTGGCCAACTTCATATTGGACGCCGGGCAATGAACGACGCTCGTTCCCGTTTCTGCGAGAAGTGAGATTTCTCGGTCATCGACGTGGACCGCGTGTGCCACGAACGACGACGGCCCTAGAAGGTCGAGGTCGGCCGCCCACTCCAACGGCCGACAGTTCCGTTCGGCAACGATCGGATCGACTTCGTCAGGTGTCTCGTTGGCGTGAAAGTGTATCGGAATTTTGGCCGCTCGGGCCCTCGGAACGACGTCTTCGAAGTACTGTTCCCCAACGGTCGTGAGACTGTGGGGGGTAAGCATCGTGCGAATCCGGCCATCAGCCGCGCCGTCGTAAGCCCGGGCGAAGGCAAGTCCCTCCTGAAAATCCGCACGTGCTGCCTCGTCGTCTTTGCCAACCGTGATGCACCCGTGACCCAGGCGGGCCCGGAGCCCGGTCTCGGCTACCACGTCGGCAACCCGGGGCATCGCAAAATACATGTCACCGAACGCGGTGGTTCCCGACCGAATCATCTCGGCTGCTGCAAGACGGGTTCCGGCTGCGATGTCCGCCGGCGTAAGAGCAGCTTCAACCGGCCAAATATCCTCTCGTAACCAGCGCTCAAGGGGTTTGTCGTCCGCCAACCCCCGAAACAGCGTCATCGCTGCATGCGTGTGTGCATTGACCAATCCCGGGATGACGAGGCCATCCTGGGCGTCTAATTCGTCCCCCCCACCAGCGACATCCCCAACGGCTTCGATCGTCCCTGTTTGCTGATCGATTCGAATGTCTGCCCGCTCGATAGACCAGTCGGGACGGAGAACGCGACCGCCAGAAACGATGAGATCGGCCATGGGAGGTCTACGGAATCGGTCCGCGAATAAGTACCGGCTCCTCGCCACGAGAGCCAAGTGCCCCGACGTCGTAGGGATCGACGGATGGCATCGCTCCCACATCGATTCGCGTCGGACCTCTCCACGGCCTGGACCGAACATAGCCCGTACGTCAAATTCGCGGTGGGCATCTTCGTCGTCGGGATGGTGCTAGGGACGTTGATGGTCGGCGAAGTAGACCTCTGGGGAGCCCTCGGTGTCGAGTCTGCACAGGACCTGTTCCCTGACAGAATAACGCTCTGGTCATTATTCTTGAACAACTCAATTGCGATGGCCGGAATGGTCCTCGGAGCGATTACTCTGGGCTTGTTCACTGTCTTTGGTCTGGCTCTCAATGGGATCCTCTTGGGATATCTTGGAGTCCCGATCGCTCACGAACGAGGTATCGATTTTCTCCTCATCGGAATCCTCCCACATGGAATTATCGAGCTTCCAGCATTTTTCATCGCTGGCGGCATCGGTTTCCGGTTGGTATCTCTGGCGGGACAACGGGTCATCGGCCGTCGGGACAGATTCCTCCAGCGAGGAGATGTGCGACGAATGGCCGTTCTTTTCGGCGTCGCATGGGTGGCGCTGGCCGTTGCCGCCGTAATCGAGTTGTACGTCACGGCCGGGCTCCTGGAGGCCCTCTACGGATAAATGGAAAGAGGGTAATCCCCCGGAGGTCACAGTTGCTCCATGCGCATCGCCCTGCCCAACAAGGGACGACTCCACGAACCCGCCGTGGACATCCTCGAACGTGCGGGCCTGCACCTCCTGAATGGCGCAGACCGGAAGCTGTACGCAGCAACCGTCGATCCGGACGTGACGGTGCTGTTCGCCAGGGCAGCGGACATTCCCGAGTACGTCTCCGACGGGGCGGCCGATATCGGGATAACCGGATTCGATCAGGTCAAAGAGGCCGACCCGGGAAATCTCGTCGAGCTACTCGATCTCGAATTCGGCGCCTGTCGACTCGTTCTGGCGGCCCCAGAGGACGGTGATATCCGAACAGTCGCTGACATGGCGGGAGGCACCGTCGCGACAGAATTTCCCAATATCACCCGGCAATATTTCGCCGACAAAGGGATCGACGTCGACATCGCAGAAGTATCCGGTGCGACGGAGTTGACGCCCCACGTCGATATCGCCGACGGGATCGTCGATATCACCTCAACCGGGACCACGCTCCGGATGAACCGACTCGACGTGATCGACGAAGTCCTGTCGAGTTCGGTTCGACTGTTCGCACGCGAAGACACGGCTGAGGACCCCAAGGTCCAACAGATCTCCACTGCACTCCGGTCTGTCATCGCCGCCGACGACAAACGGTATCTAATGTTGAACGTGCCGAGGGACCGCTTGGAGGACGTCAAAGATGTAATTCCGGGGATGGATGGCCCCACCGTAATGGATATCGCCGGTGACGATCAAGTCGCCGTCCACGTTGTCGTGGACGAGGCCCGGGTGTTCGAAGTCATCGCCGATCTCAAAGCAGTCGGTGCAAGCGGTATTCTGGTAACTGAGATCGAACGGCTGGTCGAGTGACAGCGGGTTCGGCGCTGCAGGGATAGAAAGACAGTTGGCCGGCCCGCGTGAGCGCCGTGCACAGGCAGGATGGAGACCACGCATGCCGTCCACGCAGCGGACGCGAGAGAGATGGAGTCGGTTGCCGACGAATCCGTACAGCTAGTCGTGACGTCGCCACCCTATCCGATGATCGAGATGTGGGACGACTTGTTCGCCGAGATCGCACCGTCGAGTGCGGACGCACTGGCCGACGGGGACGGCCGGCAGGCCTTTCGAGCAATGCACGCTGCATTGGACGACGTGTGGGCAGAAGTCGAACGGGTGCTCGCGCCCGGTGGCATCGCGTGTGTCAACGTCGGTGACGCGACGCGAACACTCGCCGATCAGTTTCGGGTCTACCCCAATCATGCCCGAGTCATCCGAGCGTTCGACGAACTCGGCATGGTCCCACTGACCGATATTCTCTGGCACAAGCCGACCAACAGCGCAGCGAAGTTCATGGGTTCGGGCATGCTTCCCCCGAACGCGTACGTGACTCTCGAGCACGAGTACATCCTCGTTTTTCGCAAGGGACCTCACCGGGAATTCGAACCGGGCGAACGTCGTCGGTATGAAAGCGCCTACTTTTGGGAAGAGCGAAACAGGTGGTTTACGGACGTGTGGACGGAAATTCGTGGGGAATTACAGGCGCTTCCCGAGACCGAAGCTCGGGAACGTTCGGCTGCGTTTCCGTTCGAGCTTCCCTACCGATTGATCAACATGTACACTGTCTACGGCGACAGAGTGCTCGATCCGTTCTGGGGGACCGGAACGTCCTCGCTTGCGGCGATGGTCGCGGGTCGAGACTCGGTCGGATTCGAACTGGAGTCGTCGTTTCGACACACATTTGACGACCAGCTATCTGCAGTTCCCGAGATTGCAGAGCAGGTGATTCGGGAGCGGCTTTCGGCTCATCGTCGGTTCGTTGAAACACGTCAGGCCGATGGTAAGCCCCTCGAATACGAGGCCGTCCATTACAAGTCCCCCGTCGTTACCAAACAGGAGCGCCAAATTCGGTTTTACCTGATCGACCGCGTCTCCCAACAAGGGCCTGGCAGGTATGTGGTCAGCTACCGCCCCGCTGAGGGGGAACTGGCCATAGGGGAATAGGTCATCCGGAGGCTGATCGAAGGGACGAATGCAAGACCACCCGCGGTCGTATCCAAACCCGTCACTATCGGGGTAGACGGAGAGAAAATATCGGCAGTTCGGTCGAGTGGTGATGCCTTTGGAGTGGTGGGCCGGCCTTACATCGCGCCGCCCATACCGCCCATGCCGCCCATGCCACCCATACCGCCCATGCCGCCACCCGGGGCGCCGCCGGGTCCGCCAGGACCGCCTTCGTCTTCGTCGTCGCCACCGCCACCTTTCAGATCGCCAGCGGCGATCACGTCGTCGATCCGAAGGATCATGACGGCTGCTTCAGTCGCGCTCTCGACGGCTTGGGTCTTGACTCGGAGTGGTTCGACAGCCTCGTCGGACATGTCGGAGACCTCGCCAGTGTACGCATTGAGGCCAACCGTCTGATCACCGGCGTCGTGTGCGGACCGGAGTTCGACCAGCGAGTCGATGGGATCCAGACCGGCGTTTTCGGCAAGCGTCCGCGGAATCACATCGATGGCATCGGCGAAGGCCTCGATTGCGAGTTGCTCTCGGCCGCCGATAGAGTCGGCGTAGTCGCGCAGACCGAGGGAGAGTTCGGTTTCCGGTGAGCCACCGCCGGGGAGGACCTGACCGTCCTCGAGTGTCGCGGCGACGACACCGAGGGCATCGTCGACTGCCCGCTCGACCTCGTCCACGACGTGCTCAGTGCCTCCGCGGAGGATGAGTGTGACAGCCTTGGCGTCCTCGACGTCTTCGACATAGATGTGCTCGTCACCCGAGAGTTCCTTCTCGGTGACGGAGCCGGCGAATCCGAGATCGTCAGCAGTGATATCGTCGATGTTGGAGACGATTCGGGCACCGGTCGACCGTGCCAACGCCTTGACGTCTGACTTCTTCGCACGCCTGACCGCGAGGATGCCCTCCTGGGCCAGGTAGTGCTGGGCCATGTCGTCGATGCCC
>CAZKGF010000018.1:0-17413 GCA_964552115.1 uncultured Halobacteriales archaeon | reverse complement strand
GGATGGCAGTTGATTCCCATGGATTCGGACGAGATAATCGAAACTTGGTTATTCAATTTGTTCCACAAGAAATGTGCTATTGGGGTATTCCGGTATTTATCAATTCGCCACGCGGTGAACGTAATGCACATCCCAAGTGTTCCAGGTTGCTCTAGTCCCGACACGGATGGTGAATCGTGATTATACCTGTCCGAATATAGACGAAAGTGGTGACCGACGCAACCCCCTCGTTTCAGGTGGAGATTTACCGCGAGTATTTTGACAGCCGGTCGAACAGCGTGCCCACGACGCGACAATGAGAGTCTGCAGGGGTACATTCTTACAGGAACTTTCGGGTGTCCTTGGCGATGAGACCGTGATCTCCGGTGGCGTCGGTTGGCTCGCCGGTATCAACTGGTTCGAGCGGGTGCGTCCCGCCCCACCCCACCCTCAGCGAGCGCGTCAGCGCGAGCAGGGTGGAGTAGTTGACATTTACTGGACACACACGCCTGTTCGCACCTGTTACTACCCGAACCCGGACAGCACCGCCGGCCCGAGATCTGTCGCCGGCGTTGGCCGCTCCACTACGTCGGCCATCCCGAGTAGATCGACCCAGTAGGGGATGGTCGTCTGCCAGTACCCTTGCTCGACGTAGACGGTCGTTTCGCCGGCGTCGCCCGTATACCGCATCCCCGCCTGGGTTCGCTCGCAGTCGACGGTGTGCTCGGCAGCCGCCGCGACGTGGTCGACCAGATCGGTCCCGCCGGCGGCCGCCGAGACCACCACCGGCAGCTCGTGAGTATCGGCCAGCGCGGCGAGCATCGTCACGGCGGCCTCGAACAGCGCCGAACGCTCGTAGTCGGGCACGTCGTCGTCCTCGTACAACGAGGCGATGTTGGGCGCCACCACCAGTGCCGTCCGCGCGTCCACCTGCTGGATCACCTGGCGAACCAGCGTGTGGTGCTGGTAGGCCGTAAACGCCCGCGCCACCCGCACGCCATCGAGCAGGCGGTGATGGGGCGCCAACTCGTAGAGGACGTACGAGCAGGCCACGTTGCGAGCGTCGAGCCAGTAGACCGGCCCCGACCGCTCGCGACACTCGTTGACGATCAGCTGATGGAGTGCCGTCGACCGAGAATGGGGCAGGCGGACGTGTGTGAGCCCCGCCTCCAGGCGCGGCAGCGGATCGTGGTCCATGATCGAATCGACGGCCCATCGTCTCATAAGCCACGCCGGGCGGACTCCGATATGCCGTTACCTCTCTCGGGGTGTGGCCATCCAGCCCGACGGCGTCACGGACACCACGTGGTGGCGTATACTTCGAGCGGGCCGCGATCAGGACGGTTCCGGCGCTACCCAGGCGAGGACGATGCCCAGCCCACCCAGTACTGTTGCGTAGGCGAAGGCAGCGGTGTAGGAGCCGGTGGCGTCGATCAGGAGACCCGTGAGTACCGGGGCCGAAAACGCCCCCGTGAGACCGACCAGATTGAGCACCGACAACGACGTCGCGGCGACGGTTTCGGCGACCAATTCTCTGACGTACGTGACGAGCAACGCCAGCCCCATCTGTGTCACAAAGCCAGCGACGACGAGCACACCCAGAAGCAGGGCGATCGTCCGGACGTTGGCGACGATGACGATCAAGGGCGTGATCACGACGAACGACCCCAGGACGATCGGCCGGCGTCGCCCCCTGAACAGTCGGTCGGAGAGGGTCCCGCTCGAAAACCGCGCGACCGCCCCGATTGCCGGAAAGACGGCCGCAAACACCCCACCTGCAGCCACGCCGACACCGAACTCCTCGACCAGGTAGGTGGGCAACCAATTGTTGAAGATCATGTTGAGCGAGAAGGCTGCAAACGCCATCGTACTGACCACCCAGACCCAGCGGTTGCCCAAAACCTGGAGGAGTTCGTCACGCGTGGGTGTGGCGACGTCTCCCTGGAGGGAAAGCCCCCGCGTGAACAGCCAGAATGCGACCGCACCCCCGACAGTCAGGACGGCAAAGGCCGCAAACGTCCACTCCCAGCCGACCCAGTCGGTGACGACCGGCCCGATCGTGTGGGCGATCGCGAACCCGCCGGGAATACTCGCCGTCATGAATCCGATACTCGTGCCCTGGCGAGTAGGGCCGAAGGCTGCCCCCGTGAGCGTGACTGCGGCCGTCCACAGCACGACGCTCACCATTCCGGCCGCCAACCGCAGCGCCGTGAGCACGGCGACACGTTCGGCCTGTGCCGCAAGCACGGCTGCCAGGGTCAGGCCGAAAAACACCAGTGCAGTAACGGGAATCACATGTCTGTTATCGACACGGTCGAGGACGAATCCGGCGGGAAGCGAACACACGACCATGCCCAAGAGGAAGATACTGACCAGCCAGCTAACCCCCGTCGAGCCGATGCCGAGGTCGCCCGCGATCAGCGTGAGGACACTCGCGGGCGCGATCTCGGTGGCGGTCGTGCCGGCGACGGCCACCCAGAGGAGGATCGCCATCACCCACGCCTGGGCTGGCGACGGATCATCACCCATTACGTAGAGCCTGTCGGACGGCCGTTATGTGGGTTTGGAACTTGCGTGACCGCGTGATCGGCGGCCTTTTTGCCCCACTCGGCCCAATTCGCCGTGATGGCTGCCCTGCTCGACGTCGTGTCGCTGGTCTGCATCGGCGCCATTGGGGTGACGCTTGCAGTCGGCCTGTGGACCGGGAACACCCCCGCAGCCGTCAATGGCGTCGCGACCCTCGCCGTTGCCTCGCTACCTCACCTCGTGACCGTCGGCACGGACGTCGCGATCACGCCGGTCGTGCCCGCGTGGCTCGCGATCGCGGGCCTGTTACACATGGCGGGGATGCTCGGGTGGTACGACACGGTCTGGTGGTGGGATCACCTGACACATACGCTCTCCGCAGCCTTTCTCGCCGCACTCGTCTATGCCAGCCTGCACACGATGGGCGAATCCGACTGGCTGGTCGTTGCAGGCGTCACAGTCCTGTTTACCCTCGCGGCCGGCGTCTTCTGGGAACTGACCGAACTGGCGGCCCGCGAGATCGGCGACCTGCTGGACCGACCGCCCGTGCTCGAACACTACGGGCTCAGGGACACGGCCCTCGACGTCTGCTTCAACGCCCTCGGGGCCGGTGTCGTCGTGGCACTTGATGTCCGCGTCTTCGTGGGCATAACCGATCGGGCGCCACGCCTCGTCGAGACGCTCGTCGTCGGGAGTGCCGTCGTGTTGTTCGTGGGCACAATCGGCCTCGGCCTGGTCGTGGGCGCGCTCACCAAACTCGACGCGGCCCCGTAATACCGGCCCACCAGTCTTAATGCATCGCCGGGAGGGAGGCTGGTTATGGACGTCGAACGTGGCTTTCAGTTCCTCATGTTGGCCGTCGCCGCGATACTGACCGTCCTGCTTTTACTGCCTTTTCTGTCGGTCATTTTGGCGGGGATCCTTCTCGCGTATCTGCTCTCGACTCCTTACGACATGCTGGCCCCACGCCTCGGGGACCGCCTGGCGGCGTTCAGTCTGATTGTCGCGACACTGCTGGTCTTCTTGCTCCCGTTTCTGTTACTCATCAATGTCGCGCTCGAAGGGATCGGCGACCTCTTGGAAACCCTTCGTGAAGACGGTGGATTGTCCGACTTCGAGGGCGTGACGTCGCTGCTCGAATCAGTCTTCGGAATCGACTTTCAGGACGAGTCGTCCATCCTCGAATTCCTCCAGCAGGGGGAGGTTCTCGCAGTGGCCCAACCGGCGCTCGATACTTTGGGTGGCGTCTCGACAGCGTTCATCCACCTCACGTTCATGCTGTACGTCTGGTACTATCGCGTCAAGGATGGCGACCGGCTCCTTGCCTGGTTTCGCGAGGTATTCCCGCTGGATCCAGCGTTACAGGACACGCTGTTCCGACGCGTCGACGAAGTCCTCTATCTCGTCGTGATCGGCAACTTCATCGTCGCGATCGCGGACGGCCTTCTCGTTGCGATCGGCCTCTGGTTCGTCGGGTTTACGGATTTCGTCTTCTGGGCGTTCATGGCGGTGTTCCTGGCGCTCATTCCGCTCGTGGGGACGATGCTCATCTGGGTACCTGCGGCTGCCTACCTCATCCTCGTCGGCGACGTCGTTTCCGGTGTTGGCCTGGCGATCTACGGCCTGGTCATCGTTGGCTCGGTCGACAACGTGATCCGACCGTTTCTCGGCGCTCCGGAGGTGGGTCTCGAGCCCGCCATCTTCATCGTGGGTGTGTTGACCGGCCTGTCGCTATTCGGCGTAATGGGTGTCTTCTACGGGCCGGTGTTGTTGGTGATGACGAAGGTCGTTTTCGAGACGGTCGGCCAGGAACTGCAGACGCCGTGACCGGTCTAGGGCTCGACGCGTCGGTAGGACCGGCCGCGCTTCTCGCCGACGGCTTGGACGAGGTTGTACTGGTCGAGTTTGCCGAGATACTTCCGGACCGTGCGTTTGCTCTTTGGCTCGTCGACCCGGTCGGTGTAGCGCTCGTAGAGCGTGCCGGGGGCGATCTCGCCGGCGTCGTCGACGAGTTCGTACAGTGCGCGCTGGTGACGCGTCAGCGTCTCGACGGCGCGTTGACGGACCGCCTCGCGGCCCTCCGGGATGGCTGCCGTGAGCAGGTCGTCGTCGATGCGTGAGCGGCCGTTGGACTCGGCCAGTCGTGCCGCACTCCAGAGGATGCGGATGGCGACACGGGCATCGCCGGCGGCGGCGTCGGCAATGGTCTCAAGGCCGGCCCGGGAGATGCTCCCGGGCTCGAACCCTCGGTCGACGCGGGCCGAAAGGATGGCCGTGAGTTCGTCGACGCCGTACCGATCGAACTGGAGGCGCGGATTCGCTCGCAGCCGGCTGGTCACGCGTTCGTCGAGGCCGACGAACAGGTCTTCTTCGCGGTTGGACACGAGGATCGGATGGAGGTGATCGATTTCGAGGAGATCGTACAGCAATCGGGCGTCGTCGAGCTGGTCGACCTCGTCGAGGACGGCCACCAGCGGGCGCTCGTCGTTGCGCTCGAGACGGTCGAGGAGCGCGTCGTGCGGTGTGGACTGGCGGTGGATGTCGGCTGTCTGGCCGAGTTCGTCGAGCAACGCCAACAAGACACGAAAGCGGGTGTGGGATTGCCAACAGTTCACGTAGGTCGTCCGGAGGTCGAGAACCTCCTCTTGGAGACGTTCGAGGGTGTAGCGGGCGACGCAGGTCTTGCCAACGCCGGTCGGACCGAACAACAGCGGCGTCTCGGGCTGTTCGCCGTCGAGTAACGGATCGAGTGTCGCTGAGAGGCGGCTGATCTCGTCGTGGCGGTGCTCGACGTCAGCGGGCACGAAGTCCTCCTGCAGGACGCGAGCGTTGGTGATCATGACCGACCGTTCGGGGCGGGGCACAATAAACGGAACTGGGCGACTTCCGATAATTCCGAAAGGCCCGTGCACGATCCACCCTGCGTTTCGGCAGAAACGGATCCCACCCGATTCGACTTAGGAAGCCGGCCGCCCTCGGCCCAGGTGATGGGCGACGCACCCGGCTGGGACACGCGGTGGACCGTGCTCGAACTGGAGCGGACGGCGGACGGCTGGCGGGCCACACAGGCGACCGTCGACGTCGTCGGGGAGGGTTCCACGGCCGCGGCCGCAGCGGCGGACTACTGTGCGCAGATCGCGCGCGAAAACCGCTCACTCGATGGCACCGAGACGGGCCGACAGACACCCTAATCGTCTGGACGATACTCGTGGGCCGGATCGTGGCGAGGCGCACCAACACCGAAGACGACGACTGGCTCGGACGCCGTGGCTGGATTATAGGGCCGAATCGGGCTCTGTGGGCCCGCGACGAACACCTCACCAGCCGGCACAGTGAACGTCTTCTCGGGCGTTTCGACGGATAGGGACCCCGCACAGACGAGAAAACACTCCTCGCGTTGGTCGTGATAGTGATACGTTCGGGCCAGATCCTCGCCGGGAGCGAGTCGGTAGCGGCTCACCGCGAGCGTCGCCAAGTCGGCAGCCTGTGTGACCGAACGTCGGTCGCAGGGATACTCGGGGGTTGGCTCGAGATCGTCCGGGGCGATCACCGCATAGGACATACAGCCAGATCGACGCCCGACCCCTTGAACGCGGTGGCGATCAGACCTGGAGGGTATCCGCGAGCTCGCCGTTTTCTTCGAGTTGTTCGAGAATATCGCTCCCGCCGACGAATTCGTCATCGACGAACGTCTGTGGAATGGTCTCGCGACCGCTATGGGGCTCGAGTGCCCCACGGTAGGCGTCGAGGGCGGGCAGGACGTCTACGGTTTCGAAGTCCTCACGGTGGCGTTGAATGAGGCCGACCGCCTTCCGGGAGTACCCACACTGGGGCATGAGCGGTGTTCCCTTCATGAATAGGACGACGTCGTTGTCTGCGATTGCGTCGTCGACGAGTGACTGAATCTCCGACGCACTGATGTCCGAGCCTGGATCGAGTGACATGCCCGAACCGACGGGCCAGAGGTGGATATGGATTGTGCTCAGCCGTCGGCCTCTTCGGGGGTGTACGTCTCGAGTTCGATCGCGTGGATGTCCTCGGTCATGTGATCGCCCAGTGCGTCGTAGACGAGTTGGTGACGGTCGACCAGCGACCGATCGGCGAAGGCCGGCGAGACGACGACCGCAGCGAAGTGTTCGTCGTCGTCCGGGTGGCGTGGCGTGGTGACCGTCGCACTCGCCTCGGGAACGCCGGTCTCGATCAGGTCGGCCACGTCCTCGGTGTCCATAGAGAGTACTGGGGCCGCCCAGGAATAATCCCGACGGTCTCAGTCGGACTCGTCGGACTCCGGTTCCTCTGGCTCGTCCTGGGCGATGTTCAGCCCGGCGATCAGCCGGCCGGTCACCACTTCGACGACGATGGGGAGCAGCAAGCTATCGTCGGTCGTGTAGTCCGCAAAGATCCCCAAGGGTATCTCGCCACCGGCCATTTCGCGGTGGCCACCCGCGCTTCCCACGGTCTCGAAGGCAGCACCGAGGGCATCGCCGAGGTGCACCCGTGGATCGGACGACCGGGCGCTGAGCTGGATGGTCTCACCGACGATCCCGAAGACGATTGCGGTGTCGACGCCTTCGAGTGTCGCGAGGTAGTCCGCCGCCTGTGGCAGCGAGTCACGTTCGGAGGTCCGGCCGACGTGGGAGATGAGCGACGACCCGCGGACGACGCGGTTATCGATGGCATCGGCAATGGCGTCGATCGTCGCTCCGCTCACCGACGGCGTTGCGAGCGCTCGGAGCAAGTCCCGATCCGCGACCTCGTGGAGGTACCCGGCCGCGTCGTACTCGGCGACCGTAACTCCCCGAAGAAAGCCAAGTGTCTCGCGCCGGATGGCGAATAACAGTGCCGTCGCGAGCGTGGTGTCTACCTCCACGTCCAGTGCCTGGAGATACTCGGTCATGATCGTCGCCGTGGCACCGACCGAGACACGATGGTCGACGAAGTCGGCCTCGATGTCGTCGGCCGGGTGGTGATCGATCACGATATCGATCGGGGTCCCAGTCGGAATTTCGTTGTTCGCCCCGGCCACGGCGTGGTCGACGAGCGCCAGTAGCGTTCCGCTCGGGCGTTCGCTGACGGCGTCCGAGTCGAACGGCAGGAGATCGATCTCGAGGAGATTGACGAAGGCGCGGTTTTGCTGGTGGGAGATGTTGCCACTGTAGAAGATGCGTTGGTCGTCGATCCCGGCCATCGCCCCGATCCGTCCCAACGCCAATGCGCTGGCCAAACAGTCCGGATCCGGGTTATTGTGACAGACGATCAGGAGTTCGTCTGCCGTCTCCAGCAGCGCCGACAGTTCCTGGGCCTGGGTCATTGATACAGTGAGATCACCGCGTCCAAGATAAAACGGGTGGCCGGGCTCGATTCCCCGACTGCCAAGCCGCCCCCGAACTTTTTGTCTTCGGCTGTGAAGGGGGTGTACCTGAGGGGTGCCCCTCGGTGGAGCCACTCGTGCAGATTGAACTCGAACTCAACGGCGACACCCGCGAGTACACAGCATCGAAGGCGGACAGTCTTCTCGACGTCCTCCGCAACGAAGGATTCACGGGAGCCAAACGGGGCTGTGACACCGGTGCGTGTGGGTTTTGTACGGTTATTGTCGACGGCGAGGCCCGCAATTCCTGCGTCGTTCCGGCGGCGAAGGCTGACGGCGCCACCGTCGAAACGATCGAAGGCCTGGGTAGCCAGACCGACTTGCACCCGATCCAGTCGGCCTTCGTCGACAATACCGCCATGCAGTGTGGGTTTTGCATTCCGGGGATGATCATGCGCTCGAAAGCCGTCCTCGAGGACAATCCGAATCCGACTGAAGCCGAAATTCGCGACGGTCTCTCCGAGAACCTCTGTCGGTGTACCGGCTACAAGAAAATCGTCGAGGCCGTCCAGGACGCCGCCGACCGCCTCGACACCGAGTCAGTCGCCACGGACGGAGGCCAGCGATGAGCAAACCCGACGAAGTCGAGGACGGCGTCGTCGAACTCGGCGACGATGCACACCCACTCGAGTGGGACGAACCGGCAGACAATCGCAAGGAGCCTGCCCAACGTGAGGCGATCAGCGATGACGCCGAGAAGTACGACGCCCGCCAGATAGTCACCGGCCAAGCCCGGTACACTGCCGATTACCACCGGCGGTTTCCCACCCTGGCCCACGGGACGATCGTCCGCAGCGAGGTCGCACACGCGACCGTGACTGCTATCGATACGAGTGCAGCGGAGAAAATCGACGGCGTCCTCGCGGTTATCACGCCCTGGGACGACGTCGTCCCGGACACCCTGTACTCGAGTTCGGGCCAATCGTACCCCGAGCCGAGTCCGTGGGATATGCGCGTACTTCGCGAACACGTCCGTTTTGTCGGCGATCCCATCGCCGCCGTCGCCGCGACGGACGCCGAAACGGCCGACCGGGCCGCCCGCGCGATCGACGTCGAGTACGACGAACACGAGGCAGTGTTCGATCCCGAGCGGGCGACCGACCCCGGGGCGCCGACTCTGTTCGGGCCCGACGACGTCGAAAACGCACAAACCGGTGCCGACTACGACCGAAATATCGAGTCACATTTCGAGGGCGAATTCGGCGATGTCGACGGGACCTTCGAGTCGACGCCGGACGATCGCATCCTCGAGACGTCCTGGGAGACCCCCTACCAGTCCCATTGTGTGCCCGAGCCCCACGCCACGATCGCGTTTACTGACGAGGACGACCGCTACAACTTCATCACCGCGACGCAGGTGCCAAATCACACCCGACGGCAACTGGCCCACCTGTTCGACGAACCAATCCGAGACATCCGCGTGCTCAAGCCCCGCGTCGGCGCCGGCTTCGGCTCGAAACAGGAGATGGTCATCGAGCCGATCACGTTCGCGCTTCACCGCGCCGCGGAGGTTCCGGTCAAACTCGAGGTTACTCGCCAGGAGGAGTTCTACGCCATCCGGTCGCGCCATCCGATGCAACTCACCTTTCGGACGGCCGTCGACGAGTCGGGAGATCCCACGGCGATGGACCTGTACACCCTCGAGAATACGGGTGCCTACGGAACCCACGGCATGACCGTCGCGAGCAACGTCGGGACGAAGGCGCTCCCATTGTATCCACGCGTCCCGAACGTCCGGTTTTCGGGCGACGCGGTCCACACGAATCTCCCTATGGGAGCCGCGATGCGTGGGTACGGTGCGCCACAGGGCATGTTCGTCGTGGAATGTCACATGGACGAACTGGCCCGCCAACTGGGCGAAGACCCCGTCGAGTACCGAGAACGTCACGCCGTTCGCGAGGGCGACCTAGATCGCACGTCGGCAATCCTCAAGGACGACGATCGCTTCGCCCGTCGGATCCGGTCGTGTGGCATCCGGGAGTGTATCGACCGCGGCCGGGCGGCCATCGGATACGACGACGTCACCGAGCCCGACGAGGCGGGCGTCCACCGCGGAATCGGGATGGCACTGTGTGCGCAGGGCAGTGGCGTCGCCGGCAAGGAACTGGGCGCCGCCCGCATCCGGATGAACGAGGACGGCTCCTTCCAACTCCAGGTCGGCGGCGTCGATACCGGGAGTGGGAACGAGACGATGTTCGCGCAGATCGCCGCCGAATCGCTTGGCTGTGCCCCTTCGGACGTCGTCATTACGGCTGCGGACACCGATCTCGCTCCCTTCGACTATGGGGCCTATGCCTCGTCGACGACGTACATCAGCGGCCGGGCGGTCAAGAAAGCGGCAACGGAGGCCAGAGACCGTATTCTCGCGTGGGGGTCGGAGATGCTCGATGCGCCCGCCGACGCTTGCGAGGCGACAGGAAGTGCCGTGGTCGGACCGGACGGCACTGCAGTAACCTTCGAGGAGATCGGGTACGAGACCATCTACGGAGACGACCACCGCGAACAGATCATGGGTGAGGGCCACCACGCCACCGACGAGAGTCCGCCACCCTTCGGCGCCCAGTTCGTCAGCGTCACCGTCGACGAGACCACGGGCGAGTACGACATCGAGAAACTCGTCTTCGCCGCGGACTGTGGCGTCGTCATTAACCCCGATCTCGTGGAAGGCCAGATCGAAGGCGGCCAACACATGAGCCTGGAGTACGCCACGAGTGGAACCCTCGAATTCGACGACGATGGGAGCCCGCAGACGGTCGGCTTTCGCCAGTACGGGATGCCCCGAACGACAGACCACCCACCAATGGAGACGATCACTGTCGAAACCCACGAACCAACCGGCCCCTTCGGCGCAAAATCCATCGGCGAGTTGCCGACGAACGGCGTGGCTCCGGCACTGAGTAACGCGATTCGAGACGCTGTGGGCGTGCGGTTGACGTCACTGCCCATTACGGCCGACGATATCGCTGCGGCACTTGACGCCGAGTGAGCCCGGTCCGACTGTTTATTTGGCTGCCGACCGAGTCTCCTGTATGGCACACGTGGGGTTTCTCCTCACTGGCGGCCCCTTCGACAGCGAACGCTGGCGGACCGCCTACGAACTCGGTCGGGCGGCTTTGGATGCCGGCCACCGGGTGACGTACTTTCACTATCTCGACGGCGCACTGGTCCCGGTCGTCGATCAGGCGTTGCCCGGGTGCTCGGACGCCAGCCTGTACGACGAAATGCCGACCGAAAAGTTCCAATCGCTCGTTGCCGACGGCGCCGATGTCATCTGTTGTGGGCTGTGCGTCAACGCCCGCGGTATCGACGCCGACACCGACTATCCCGAAGGGGTCGAAGTCGGCCTCTTACCCGACCTGGCTGACCTTCTGGGTGACGCGGATCGGGTGATCTCGCTGTGAAACGGGATGTCGTCGTACTGTTGACGAGAGCCCCCTACGGGCGGGTACACGTTCCCGAGGGGTTGCGGGCCGCACGGGGTGTGGCTGCTGGGTTCGATCGCCACGACGTCACCGTCGTGTTCACACAAGACGGCGTCTACGCTGCCCGAGCGGCAGTCGACCGAGAGGCATTGAACATGCCCGGACACATCGCCGACCTCCTCGAGGAGGACGGCCGGATGGTGGTCGATCGGGCTGCACTGATCGACCGAGACATCCAGCCGACCGAGATCGCACCCGACGTCGATGTAATCGAGGACGTCGGAGAACTGATCCGTAGTGCAGACCACACAGTGGACTTCTGAGATGCTCTACCTCGTCGACAAACCCTACCTGGAAATCGCCCAGCGAACCATTCCGGACGATCCGGACGCGGTCGTCGTGCTGATTCAGGACGGCGTGCTATGTGCCCCCGGCTTCGAGGCACCGACGTACGCCGTCGAACGAGACGTTGCCGTTCGGGGGGCGGACACGCCAGCGGACGTCGAACCGGTCAGCTACGACACATTAATGGAGATGGTTCTCGAACAGCCGGTGACGTCGTTCGTATGAGTCTCTTCGAGGACCTCTCAGACCTCGTCGATCGTGGGGAGCCTGCAGCTTTGCTAACCGTCGTGGATACCGAAGGCAGTGCCCCTCGAGAGGTCGGGACGCGAATGGTCGTTACCGACGACGCGGAGTACGGGACGATCGGCGGTGGGACTGTCGAAGGGCTCGCAATCGACGAAGCGCGAGCGGTCCTCACGGGCGAGGCAGAGTCGGGCGTGCGGTCGTACGAACTCCGGCCAGGGGGTAACACGGGCATGGTGTGTGACGGCTCGATGGAAGTCTTTATCGACCTGGTTCGCGGTCAGCCACGCCTGTACATCGCCGGCTGTGGCCACATCAGTCAAGCACTGGCGAGTCTCGCTACTGAATTGGACTACGCCGTAACGGTCATCGACGACCGCGAAGCGTACGCGGACCCTGGCCTGTTTCCCGACGACGTGACTGTGGTTCACGGCGAGTACGGCGAGCAACTACGCGACCTCCCAATGACGAGAGAAACTGCCGTCCTCGTCGCCACCCGCAGCAGCACGTTCGACGGTCAGGCAATCGCTGCAGCCCTGGACGGCGGAGCCGGGTACGTCGGGTTCGTCGCCAGTGACACCAAGGCCGAACGGGTATTCGACGGACTCGCCGAGGACGGCTATTCGCGGGCTGACCTCGCCGACGTCCGTGCGCCTGTCGGCCTGGATCTGGGTAGTGATTCACCTGGCGATATCGCGCTATCGATCCTGGCCGAGCTCACACAAACCCGTAATGACGCGACGGGCGAACCGGCGAGCACGCTCGATCTCTCCTCGCTCGTCGTCGTCAAGGGCGGCGGCGACCTCGGAAGTGGCGTCGTTTACCGACTTCACCAGGCCGGCTATCCCGTCCTGGTCACGGAAGTCGCCCACCCGACCGTCGTCAGGCGGACCGTCGCCTTCGCCACAGCAATGTACGAAGACGAGGTTACCGTCGAGGGCGTGACAGCACGCGCCGTCGCCGACCCCGATGAGGCAGTCGCGGTGTTACACGAGGGTGATGTCCCCGTGATAGCCGATCCCGAGGGGACCATCGTGGCCGAACTCGAGGCGGCCGTATTGGTCGATGCGACCCTTGCGAAGGGCAAACGCGATACCGGGACGCGCAGAGACGACGCCAACACGGTGATCGGACTCGGGCCGGGTTTCGAGGTTGGGTCCGACGTTGATGCCGTCGTCGAGACCGATCGCGGACACGAGCTTGGACGGGTCTACTACGAAGGGACAGCCAGTGCGTACGACGGCGAGCCCGGCGAGCGAGGGGGATACACGCACGAACGCGTGCTCCGAGCGCCCACGGACGGTGAATGGACCCCTGACGTCGACATCGGAACGATGGTCGACGCTGGGACGCTCGTCGGGCACGTGGATAGCGAGCTGGTGGAGGCTGAGATCGCGGGACTCGTCCGTGGCCTCGTCCACGGCGGTATCACCGTCGAGGCCGGCGCCAAACTCGGCGATGTCGATCCCCGCGGCGCCTCAGTCGATCCCGATACGATCTCAGACAAGGCCCTCTCGATCGGTGGCGGCGTCTTAGAAGCGGTACTACGGCTGGAGTAACGCCTCAGACCGGTATTTCCTCGATCGTCGGCTCAGCCAGAGTCACACCAGTTCCCGCGGTCACTCGCCCGACTTCGCGATGGAAGACTTCCTCCCTGTCGAGGGCTGCCGATAGCTCCGTTTTGGCCTGGTCGGCGACGACGAGCAAGAGGCCGCCGCTGGTCTCCGCACTCTCGCCGGCCGTCAGGCCGTAGCCGAACAGCCGCGAGAGGGCGGGGGTTCCCTCGATAACCGGGAGGTGTGTGAGTTCGATTCCGACGTTGCCAGCGGCTGCGACGATCTCGGCCTGTCCTGTGAGGCCGAAGCCGGTTACGTCGGTGGCTGCCCGGACGAAGTCACGTGCAGCAACCGCCCCAGCCCTGTTCGGAGTCGTCATCCACTCGAGGGCCGCATCGGCGATGTCGTCGATCGAGACACGAGTGGCCTCACGCACCGTGGCGGCGAACTCCCCATCCCGGACGCGACTGGCGCCCATCGCCGGTTGGGTTCCTAACGGTTTCGTGAGAAACAGCCGATCGCCCGATTGGGCCCCGCCTGCGGTCAGAAGGGCGTCCGGATGGGCGGTCGCGGTCACGGCACCCCCGGCCAGCGGCCAGGGATTGAGCGTGGTGTGACCGCCCGCTATCACGCCGTCGACGCCGGCGAGTGCGTCTCGCATCCCGGTGAGAATGGCAGGGCCACAGTCGGTGACCTCCCGGGGCAATCCAAGGACCACCAAACAACTGAGGTCGTCGACGGCACCGGTTGCAAACGCGTCACTCGCCGCGTTACAAGCTGCTACCCGGCCGAAATCGTAGGGGTCGTCGACGATCGGCGTGAAGAAATCGATCGTCTGGACCAAGGCGAGATCCGGTCGAAGCCGGCGGGCTGCGGCGTCTTCGCCGACACCAAAGACGAGGTCGTCGTCGGTCCCGTCGACGCCAGCCTCGGCCAGCAATCCCTCGAGATCTGCCTGGCCGACCTTGCACGAACAGCCGTGGAGTTCGGCATATTCGGTGAGCCGGGGTGGAGCCGTGTCGTCGCTCATCAGACTGTCGCGTCGTCGGTCACGCGGATTTCCAGTTCGAAGCCCTCGCCCGGA
This sequence comes from uncultured Halobacteriales archaeon, assembly GCA_964552115.1. Classification (GTDB taxonomy): domain Archaea; phylum Halobacteriota; class Halobacteria; order Halobacteriales; family Haloarculaceae; genus CAZKGF01. Next base: position 2,887 of record CAZKGF010000018.1, on the reverse strand, counting down.
GCCGACGCGGTCGAAACTTCAAAGCCATGATTCCGACATGTGCGCGTGAGGTTCGCTTCTGCCGGGGGATAATCGCCAAGGACGCGAAGGGTCTCGCCCGGCTCGAGTTCGGCCAGACGGTCTCTGACGATCAACGCCGGTCGCGGACACACCTCCCCCGTGACGTCGACCTCTTCCATGGACGGTTCTATCTTCCGCCTCCCTAAAACCGTATCGCCGGGGGGAACGCTCTTTGTCGCCGACAGTCAGGCCCCAGCATGGACCTGGCCGCGACCCTGGGACTTGCTAATCGAGCCCTGGTTTCGTTCGTCGGGGCTGGAGGGAAGAAGACAGCCATGGCTCGTTTGACTACCGAGGGAATCGCCCAGGGTCACCGGATCGGCTCGACGACGACGGTCCACACACCCCCGCCACCGGAACTTCCGCTTCGGTTGGCGGACCCGGCCGAGCTGGCGTCGATACTCGGTGACGCTCCCGACTCCGTGGCATTTGCCCACGAACGCGTCGAAAATCCCGACCGGGCAGCCGAGAAACTCCGTGGCTTCGATCCCACGGTCGTCGACCGACTCTTTCGACGCGATCGCTTCGACTGGTTGCTCGTCAAAGCCGATGGCGCCCGTCGCCGGGAGTTCAAAGCGCCCGGGCCTGACGAACCCCGTCTCCCCCGGGAATCCACGACGGTCGTCCCGGTCGCATCGGTACACGCCGTCGGCGAACCCCTGGCTCCACCCACGGTTCACCGGCCCGAACGCGTTGCCGCGATCACCGGCAAGTCTGTGGGGGACACAATCACGACCGACACGATCGCCGCCGTACTAGCAAATGAGAAGGGGGGACTGGCTGGCGTCCCGGATGGAGCGACGGTAGTACCAATGATCAATAAGGCCGACACGGAAACTCTGGAAACGGCTGCGGACGGTATTTGCCGGGAGATTCTATCTCGGTCGGACCGTATCGATCGAACCGTCGTCGCCGCCCTCGAACGGGGCCGGTGGCGCCCCGTTGTGGATTAATCGGTCTCGCGTGAATACGATTCCAGCAGCGCCGATGGGACCGCAAGCTGATCACTCTTGGTACGGATGACCGCGTACGCCAGGACGACGATCGTCGCAATATACGGATACGTCGACATGATCGTCGGGTGGAGGAGGAATTCTAATATTGGATTCAGAATGCTTGCAAGCGGCGCGGTTGGATCCAATGTGAGCTCCAGTCCTTGCGAGCGCAACTGGAAGGCATCCAGGAGGCCGAACAGGTAGGCACCGATCAGCACGCGTTCGGGCCGCCACTGCGCGAAGATGACCAGGGCGACTGCGATCCAGCCCAGACCTGACGTTAGTCCGATCGTCCACAACTGGTTGTAAGCAAGCGAGAGGTGCGCGCCTGCCGCTCCAGCAAAGCCCCCACCGACGATCACGGCCAAATACCGCATTCGAAAGACGTTCACACCCATCGTGTCCGCAGTTTCGGGGTCCTCACCGACGGAGATCAACTCCAACCCGAAATTCGTCCGGAAGAGGAAAAACCAGACGACCGGTACCATGAGCACCGCAATGTAATCCGTCGCCGTACTCTGGAACAACGCTGGACCGAGGATCGGCAAGTCGACGAGGTAGGGAATCGTAATCTGGGGGAACCCGTCGATCGTCTCCGCAACCCACCCATGCCCAAAGTAGGACGTGAGCCCGGTCCCCAAGAGGGTGAGCATCACGCCACTGATGACCTGGTTGGATTTGAGCGTCACACAGAGGAAGGCGTGGATCGACGCCATCACCATTCCCATGAGAATGCCAACGCCGAAGCCCAACCAGTAACTCCCCGTCACCACCGTCGTCATAAATCCTGTCAACGCACCGACGAGCATCATCCCCTCGACACCCAGATTGAGGATGCCTGCCCGTTCCGCGATCACTTCGCCGAGGGCCGCTAACAGCAGGACTGTCCCGGCCTTGAATGTCGCGTCTAGGAGTCCAGCGAGGAATTCGACCATCAGTCATTACCCCCCGCAGGCGTGGGCTGGGTGCCCTCCGGCCCCCGGTCGAGCGAGAGGTCCACTCGATACCGTTTGAAGAACTCTGCCGTGATCAGGAACAAGATGACCAAGGCCTGGGTAATTTCGGTGATTGCGGCCGGGATCTGCATCGCAACTTCCATTCGTTGGCCACCGGTGATCAATAGCGCGAAAAACGCTGCAGCCAACAGGACTCGCAACGCGCCGTTGCGACCGAGAAGTGCGATCACGATTGCCGTGAACCCCCACCCCGGTTCGAAACTGGCTCGAAACCGGTTTTGGACGCCTGCGATCTCGCTGAGGCCGGCGAAACCGGCAAAGGCCCCACCGATCACGAAGACCAACAGATACACTTTGTACTTGCTCATGCCCGCCTGGACGGCTGCTTCGTCATTCGAACCGACGAACGTGATCTCGTAGCCCAGTCGGGTGTGACGCATGAGCACCCAGGTGAAGGCCACCATCGCCAGGGCGAGGATAATCGCCCAGTGGACACCTAGCCCGAAGAATTCGGGGATTCGAGCGGCTTCGGGGAGTGCGTCAGTCTCGGGGAACGTCCCGGCCTGACCCTGCATCGGCCCCCGGACCAGGTAGTTCTTGATCTCGAGTGCGGTGAATGTCAGGAGGAGGGTAGTAATGATTTCGTTGACGTCCCATTTCGCCCGGAGCCAAGCGGGGATTCCGGCCCACAGCGCCCCCACGATCGCCGCGGCGAGAAACATGAGCGGTAGCAGTCCGTACCAGGGTAGCGAGATGTTCAAACCGACCCAGGTGCCGGCCAAGCCGCCGAGAACGAGCTGCCCTTCAGCCCCGATGTTCCAGAGGCCCGCCCGGAGTGGAAGATAGACGGCGAGGCCCGTCAGGATGAGCGGAACC
>CAZKGF010000017.1:11654-17509 GCA_964552115.1 uncultured Halobacteriales archaeon | reverse complement strand
CTGGGAGGACGGAGACCGATTCGGTGCCGACCTCGGTGTCAAGCCCTGGACGGTAATCGAACGGGATAGTACCCGAATCGGTTGTTTCGGGCTCACGGATCCCCATACAGCCGGAAACAACCCGTGGGCCACGGACCTGACTTTCTCCGATCCCTACGCTGCGGCCGAAGAGTCGATCGATGCACTTCGAGACCAGGATGTCGACGTGCTAATCGCGATCTCTCATCTCGGTCGGGGCGACGAGGAATTGGCCGTCGAATTCGATCTGGATGTTATCCTCGGCGGGCACGTGCACTCGGAGCAAATCGAACGGTTGGAAGGGACACTCCTCACCAGACCCGGCGTCAATGGAACAATCGCATTGGAGATACGGTTGAACGATACCGGCACGGTCCGTCGGCACCCGATCGATGACGCGCCGAAAGACCAGCGACTCGCAGCCCACATGGAGCGACGGCTAGCAAATTCGGGATTGGACGAACCGGTCGCCACAGTAAAGACGCCAATCGAGCGAACCGAGGCCACGGTCTTCCGCGGTGAAAGTCGCATCGGGAACATGGTCGCCGACGCCTATCGATGGGCGACAGGAGCAGACATTGGCCTGCAAAACAGTGGCGGCATTCGGTCGGGGGAACCGCTTTCCGGGACGATTACCGTGGCCGATCTCATCTCAGTCGTCCCGTTCGAAGAGACAGTCGCTGTGGCAAAAGTAACGGGAGCTGAGCTTCGCGAAACCATCCGCCAGGCCAGCGGTGTGAACCTCGGATTTGGCGAACCCGAGTGGTGGCATGCTCATCTCAGTGGGGCAGAAATCGTATGGAATCGAACTAACCGCCAGTTGGAATCGATCCGAGTGAGTGGTGAACCGGTCCGTGATGAAGCACTGTACACGATCGCCACGACGGAATTCCTCTTCTTCACCGACCACGAGTTCCCCGCGATCGACGAGAGTCACAAGATCAGCACCCACGACCCCCAGTACGAAATACTCGCGGACTACGCCAGGGAAAACGAAATTGACCCGAAGATCGAAGGACGAGTGCAGTGGCAATAGCTCTTTGAGAAGGTTCAGGTAGCCAGACCCCAAACGGGGGAATAGATGAGTCGCGTCGTCGTTCCGGTTCGGTATCCCCTCTCCGAGCATTCCCGGAACACCCTCGCCGAGGCGATCGAGATCGCTGAAGAGCGGGATGCATCCCTTACCGTTCTTCACGTCAATCCATTTCAAAGCAATCGGTCTGTTAGCCGTCGTGATTTGCGAGAAGCCGTCCAGTCAGAATTTGGATATCTCCCAAACACCAGCTATCTCGTCCGGAGAGGCCTTCTCGTCGAAGAGACTATCCTAGAAGAGGTAGTCGCCGAAAACGCTGACGTGGTCGTTATCGGCAGCAAACAAGCCGGCCGGTGGCGATCGATGGTGCGCCGTCTCATCGATGATCCGGACGTCCAACACTTTCTCGAGGACGAACTCGAAGCTGAAGTCGTCACTGTAGGGGCGTAGCAGACCCTACTCATCAGGAGGCCCAGATCGTTCAATCCGGCTGTTCTGGGCCACCTCCACGGTCCCGCTCGTCTCGTCGAAGACGTGATGGGTGTGGGGGTAGGCGTACTCCGCGTCGATCTCTTCGATCGTGTCATCGATGTTTTCGTGGACTCGCGACTGAACCGTGGGAATCCGGTACGGTTCAGTCACCCAATATCGCAACCGGAGGAGGACACCGTTGTCTGCGAACGAATCCACGAGACAGACCGGAGCTGCCGGATACCGTGCCGAGCCCACGCGAATATCTGGCCCACCTTCGATCACCCGGTCGACGGCGGCTGCCGCGGCTTCGATCCCACGTTGGGCGGCTTCTCGATCGCTCTCATAGGTGATGAGTATCGGGATCGACATCCGTGTACGGGGGTCTTCTGCGGAGTAGTTGATAACATCCCGATCTCGAATCGTCCCATTGGGAATGACGAGAAAGGTGTTGTCGAGCGTGAAAATCTTCGTGTAGCGCAACGTGATATCTTCGACAAATCCTCGCCTCTCCTGGTCCACGAGTTCGACCATATCACCGATCTCGTAGGGTTGGTCAGCGAGCAAGAATACCCCGCTGATGACACTGCCGACGATCGGTGCAAGGACGACACCGAGCACCGCAGAAAAGACGGTCACAGAGAGCGCGATATTCCCGAGATCCAATCCGTGTATTCGGAGGATGACCAAGATTGCGAAGACGTAGACAGCGGCGCGGATGCCACTCAGGACCGTTCGCGTGAGACTAGGTCGTTGCAAACGGCGAGCAATACGTCGGTTGAGCAATCGGACAAGCAACCGCGCAGCGGCCCACGCAAGCAGAATGACCACGAAGGTGGTGAAAATCTCCAGGACCCAGACGGGAATCACGGATGGGAGCCACCCGGGCGAGGTTTCGGTAGGCGTCGCGGTGGCGAGTGGGCCGAATGGCCCATGGGAACGCATAGCCGAAGACACTCTCCCTGCCGAAAAAAGGATTCGGTCGTTCGACCCTCAGTACTCGCGAATTCGCTCGTCGGTAATCACAGTGTCTAGCAACCGGACAGGCGTCCCGTCGTATGCAGGATTTTCGACCGTAAAACCCTCTGCTGGCTCTCGCATGACTTCACTAACCGACCGGTCCTCGTTTTCAAAGGCAAATCCGCCTTCGACAATTTTCGCTTCCGAGCCAACGACAGTGACGGGAACGCCCACGTCGGTCGCGGCGGTCGCGATGGGGTACGTGCCGATACGGTTGTAGAGTGTTTCATCGACGATGCAGTCCATCCCGACCACGACCCGGTCACACTCGGATAGGAAGTGGCCACACGCACTGTCGACGATCAGATGCGTGTCGACTGCGTCGACGTCGGCGAGATCGCGACAGAGTTTTCGCCCCAGGTATCTGGGTCTGGCCTCCGTCACATAGACGGTGAACGAAGCTCCCTCGGCGACGGCTCGATCGATCGCCGCGAGGACTGTCGTCGAATAATCGTGTGTCAATAGGGTATCCGCATCCGCTAAAACGGACGCCGCCCGGGCTGCCGCCTCGTCCTTTCCACGCTCGACGCGTGCAACGACGCGCTCGATCGTCTCCGCGGTGAGTCGCTGTGCCTCCTCGACAGTGTCAGGATCTGCCTCGGTCACACTTTCGACAATTTCACGTTGTGTGTTGTGCAGCGATGCGTGGGATGGGTTCGCCCGCCGAAGCGCGCTGCTATTGCGCTCGAGTGTCCGCCGATACTCCGCGACAGAAGGATACGATTCGTCCGTCAACGACCGCAACGCCTTCGCTGCCTTCACAGCGACGACCGAGGAACTATGGGTCCGCATCTCAGCTATCTCCTCGGCGGTCTCGTCGATCATAGCGGAGGCGTCGAACCCGCAGGACATAGGACTTCTGCCGGGCCAACACATTTGGCCACGCCCTCGCTATGCCCATTCGAATGGTAGCGTTGGCACCATCTGGCGACGACCGAGCCGTCTCCGAGCGACTCGGGGTGCTGACGTTGATACTGGTAACAGTCGTCGTGACCATCACCCTCGGCATCGGTGTGCTCCTCGCTACGCCTGGTGCCGAATCGACCGTCAACGCAAACTTCTCGTTCGACCACACGCCAGAAAGTCAAACACTGCTCGTAACCTATCGAGATGGCGAGGCGCTGACTGCTGGTTCGATCCATCTGTCGGGGGACGGTGGGAACTTCACCTGGGCAGCGGCTGCAAACATCGATGCCGAAGCCACGGTCCAACCGGGTGATACGATAACTCTCGGAGAAAGCGGTGTTTACAGCGGTGGCGTCGAGGAGACGGCGACAGTCGTGATCAGCTACAATCCGTCCGATGGACAGTCAACCATCGTCGACGGCTGGAACCGGGATCCCGGCTAACCTTTAATGTTGCAGACCGGGAACGTCCTGGCTACTCGATCTCCGATCCCCAGTGCATCCGAGACTCGCACTACTTCGTCGACATCCTTGTAAACCCCAGGAGCCTCCTCAGCGACCGTCGCACCGCTTTGAGCTTTGACGTACACGCGTCGTTGCTCCCGGAGATCGTCCATGACGTCTTCACCCCAGTACTCCTGTTTCGCCTGGGTTCGACTCATTAGCCTGCCGGCTCCGTGGGCCGTCGAGCCGAACGTCTCGGTCAACGATTGGTCGCCGCCACGGAGGACGTAACTCCCAGCGCCCATGCTTCCTGGAATAATGATCGGTTGTCCTACATCCCGGTAGGCCGCTGGCAGTTCCGGCCGACCCGCTGGGAACGCCCGAGTCGCCCCCTTGCGATGGACGTACAAACTCCGCTGTTCGTGATCAACCGCGTCTTCCTCGGGAACCGAGACGCCGTGTTCGTCCACGCCGAGTGTGTGCGTCTCCCGTTTGGCAATATTGTGGGCAACGTCATAGAGGAGATACATGCCTAACGTTTCCCAGTCGGTATCGAAGACCTTCTCGAATACCTGACGTGTCTGCTGCATGATCAGCTGGCGGTTTACCCAGGCGAAGTTGATGGCCGCACACATAGCCCCGTAATACTGATCAGCCAACCGGGAACCTGCCGGTGCGGCAGCCAGTTCCTTGTCGGGCAGTTGATCGAGCAAGCCAGCGTGGGTCTGTTCGATCTCGCGGAGGTAGTCTGTACACACCTGGTGACCCAATCCTCGGGAGCCACAGTGAATCAAGATGACAACCTGATCGGCCGAGAGACCAAAGTCTGCGGCGACGTCCTCGCGGTAGATATCGGTCACTCGCTGGACCTCGAGGAAATGGTTGCCCGATCCGAGTGAGCCAATCTGATTCTGTCCCCGGTTTTTGGCCTTTTGGGATACCGCATCCGGATCCGAATCCGGCCGGAGTCCCTCATCCTCGCAATGTTCGAGATCGTCCTGAACCGCAAACCCTTGCTCTAGAGCCCACTCCATCCCCCGATCCAAGATCTCGTTTACGTCCCTGACAGAGCCTTCGTATACCCCACCACCGCCGAGGCCCGTGGGGATGTTTGCAAAGAGTTGGTCGACGAGTTCCTCTTCACGATTCTGGATATCCTCGTATTCCAGGTTTGTTTTCATCATGCGTACCCCGCAGTTCGACACGACAAATCCGTTCGCGAGGAAATTGTGGGCGTCGTGTGCAACCCCGATGTCATACACCGCTTCTGATCCCACAGATTCGATCGACGCCACCCTCGATGTCACCGTGAAGTCCTCGGAGACCACACAGTCCCTGCAGAACTCTTCATAGTCGGGCAACACATCGGGTGGATGAGATGGCGTCTTTTCACCTCCGGTCAAACTCGGCTCAACGGACCGATCACCATTGTCGAACTCAACTGTCGCGAGGTTCGCGGAAATTCCTCGAGCACCATTCGGCGTTGCCTCAGCCAGCAGCGTTCGATCGCAGGAGGCAGTCTGCGTGAGCCGGAGATATTGAATCGCTTTTGCAGCCTTTCGGCGTTTGTCCCGATTATAGCAGTATCCAACCTGTTCGAGGAAACGGAGGAGGTTGTCGGGGTCGTTTTTCAGGCCCAGTCTGAGTCGAACTGTCCCCGCCGCAGCGTCATCTTGGATCCGTTCAATCCGAGTGGTTTCGACGTCGAGGTCTCCAAGCAAATCTCTAATCTGTTGGAGAAACCTCTCCCCGGATTCTGCTACGTCGGATCGACGGTTGTGAAAGAGTTTTAGACAAGACATATTTTTTCTTTCAGTAGGCGCTGGGCCTGCCAATTCGGCGCCAAAGAAGCCGGAAAGATATAGTGCTCGTTGCCAATCGGGGAGGCGCTCGATGTATTCGGGAATTGTGAAATCGGATTCAACTCTTGGAGTATCGGGAGCACCCAATTTCATCAAGAGAAC
>CAZKGF010000017.1:0-11554 GCA_964552115.1 uncultured Halobacteriales archaeon | reverse complement strand
GCAACCAGCTCTTCTGAGTCGAAGTCAGATTGATCGAGCACGACGAATTCCTCCGGGTCCTCGTGCTCGATTCCCTGAAAGGGCTGGACGTGAACCTCCTGTCCAGGTTCCAACTCCTCCAATTCGGTCATGCCGGTGGGTGTCCGGAATGGATGGTCTTTCGTGGCCCGAACCGTCCGTCCTGTCCTCGTTGTGACCTCGAATATCTCCTTGTCGTCGTCTTTCGTGAACAGACGAAGTCTAGACTCGGTTTCCTCACGGGATGCGATTCGGACACGCTCGTCTTCGAACCGGTCCTCGAGGTCTGAAATCGGAAGCCGCCTACCGAACGAGAGGTGGACAGACGAGTCTCCTGATAAACAATTGATGTCATACCCCACTGCTCCGGGAGAAATACAGCCGGAGTCTGCATCGATACCAGCCACGCCACCCACCGGGAAGCCGTACCCCTGATGACCGTCGGGCATGCAGACGGCGTACTTCTGGATACCGGGTAGATGGGTCGTGTTTCGAAGCTGTTCGAGTGTTTTGTCCTCGGCGATCTCTTCGAGCAGCGCTTCACTGGCCAGTACACGAGCAGGGACCCGCATATCACCCTGTTGTGGTATCTCCCAGACGTTATCACGAACGCGTTCGAGGGTCACCGCCCCGGCATCGAAGGTCGTAGGCATATCTGGTCATCGACGCGGGACGGCAAAGTAAGGTGTGCCTGCGGACTCTGTGGTAGCGCCCGGATTAGGCCCACGCGTCAGGGCCAAATCCTGGGTGGACCTGGCGATCGGTCCTGTCAATTCCATCGATTCGCTCAATGTCTTCGGAATCGAGCTGGAGGTCGAGACTCTCGAAGTTGTCTCGAATATGGGCTTCAGTAGTCGCTTTCGGAATCGCCGGGATGCCGTGCTCGCGGAGCCAGGCCAAACTCACCTGTGCCGCGCTCACCCCGTGTTTGTCGGCAATATCCACGAGTTCAGGAACGTCGAAGACGCGACCGCGGATCAGCGGCGAGTAGGCAACGAGAGTGAGATCGAATTCAGCAGCGTATGCACGGAGCTCGGATTGTTGCAAGAGCGGATGTAGTTCGACCTGGTTGGCGAACAGCGGGGAATCGAGGACTGCCCGTGCTCGGTCGATGTGGGATGGTTCGAAATTCGAGACGCCGACACGTTTGATTCGTCCATCGTCCACGAGCGTATCGAATGCAGCAAGGGTCTCCGCCGGGTCGTAGTCTCCAGCCGGCCAGTGAACGTATAACAGGTCCAGATAGTCGGTACCAAATCGACGGAGGCTATCGTCGACTGTCTCCAAGACTGCATCGCCACCGAGATTGCTGATCCAGACTTTCGTCGCCAGAAAGATGCTATCCCGATCGACATCTGCAGATGCGAGTCCATCACCGACCGCAGCCTCGTTTCCGTACGCTTGTGCGGTATCGATGTGTCGATAGCCAACGTCGAGAGCAGTGCGGACACTCCTCGCACATTGCTCGTGTACCTCGTTCTGCCAGGTTCCCAGACCGAGCATCGGCATTTCATCAACCCTGGGACCGCCAATCGGTGACGCTGGTGCCGTCATGAATGGTGGATCGAGATCCGGAGCAAAAAGAGGTGTTACTTCACGTACTCAATACTTTGGATCTGCACCGGTCACCGCGTAGACATCGTCCATGATCGCATCACGGCGTTGGCGCCACGAATCGAATTCACTCGGTGTTGTGGGATACTCGTCGTATACGGCTTTCAGCTTCGTCGCCAGTTGATTGACTCGGTAGGCCTCGTATAACGTATCCCAGTGACCGCGGGTTTTGAATGCCGTGAGCAATCCGGTTTTGATCTTTTCTGGTAGTGTCAATGAAGCCGCGCCCTCCTTCCCCATGAGATCGATCAACATCTGACCCGGAAGCGCAGTAACGATGTCTGTCAATTCGTCTATATTGTGGGCGGAGCCAAAAATATTGAAGAGATCCATCGCGGCGAAGCGCTTGCCGAATCCCCGTTGCACCCGTTCGTTGTATTCCCACAGTGCAGATTCGGAAACATCACCGGTGCCGATAGCTTCCGTCGCGATCTCGGCCGCCCAATGACCCGCTTTGGCTGCCCCAGGAATCCCACCCCCCGTCGTGGGATTGACGTGGCCGGCGGCATCTCCGACAGCCATATAGCCAGGGGCAACCGCAGAGTCGTACGGTCGCCGGGTGGGGAGGGCTGCACCGAGTTTGTTTCTGACAGTCGCGCCGCGGAACTCCTCACGGGTCTGGAGGTCCTCCTTCAACACATCGACCAACGGAATGGAGGGTTTGTTCATCTGAAAGCCCAGCCCCGCATTGACAGTCGTCGACGACCGCGGAAAGTACCACAGATAGCCAAGTTCCTTGGTCGGCTTAAAGACGATCGCATCGTCGTATTCGACGGGTTCGGGTACGTCGATTACCTCTCGATAGGCAGAACAAAACTGTGAATAGTCGACGTTCGTATCGAAGGTAGCATCGGATAGATCCGCCTTGTCCTGGAGGATTGACAAGGCTCCGGCAGCGTCAATGACGATGTCCGCGTCGTACTGAATGGACGTGCCTTTGCGCTTGGCACGAACCCCCGTAATGTGACCGTTCTGGATGACGTCTTGGACCACGGTGTCGTAGTGGACATCTGCACCAACACGCTCGGTTTCATCGAGGAGGACCTCCCCGTACCGTTTGCGGTCGACGACAGCCCCTGAGACGTCACCGAATGGAATATCGAGATCCTCACCCTTCGGATTGAGGAAACGGGCCCGAACGATGTTCTCGTTCGTGAACGACTCCTCGCGGAGGCGATCCCGATCGATGACGTCTGGGAATGTACTCTTGCCCTTGATTGCGTCACCACAAGCGATATGTCCGCGATCCTCGACGCTTTTTCGCTCCAAAAGGACGACGTCGAGTCCCGCCTGGGCGGCCGTCGCGGCGGCGAAAGACCCGGCTGTTCCGCCACCGACGACGACGATGTCACGCGTTTCCGTGGTCATTTAGCATTGGTTACGGTGCACGCCACAAAAATCCACCGCGAGGGTCTCAGCTGCCTGATTCGAAGGACCGTGTCGAAACCGTAAAGACCAGCCCGGCCAGATCCGGGTCTACAGTGACGATCGCACGGCGGTCTGCTGCGTGGCTGGCCGACCGGCGACCGCTACCCACGTCTCTACAGGCGGTATGTGGGTATTACGCCGATACCGGCGTGGTTGATCTCCAGAGCCTCATACTGAAGCGACGGGTCGATACGGCGACAGATCGAATGATCGATCAGGCCTTTGCCGATGTCGAGGCGGCACTCGCCGAAGAGTTCGGCCGGTCGTCTGTCTCGTTCGACTACGACACGAAACTAGTCCTGCCCGCCAAACTCACGCTTGGGTACCTGTGGCGGCGGGTCGAGGGGGCCCAGCGTGCCCACGCCGAACGACTCACGCAACTCGCTATCGAGGCATTGATCGACGGGGACATGCGAGACGCCCGAAACGACGCGGAATACGAAGATTTCGAGGTGTCACTCCCGCCTGCGGAGGTGGACCCGGCCCGCGTTGCAGCAGTGGCACAAGAAACGCTCCAAGCGCGCGTCGCTGACCGATTCGACGACTTCGATCCGGCCGTTCGCGAACTATACGACTGGGCCGTCGACGTCTCCGAGGCCCATCAGGATTCTGACGAATACTTCCGAGAATTACTTGCCCGGGCTCAGGCCGGCGAGACGGAGGCTATTGAGGCGATTCGATCCGAGTACAAACACGCGCCATTCGACGATCCGCCAACCGTGTTCACTACCGAAGAACGGGAATTGCCCTACGTCAAAACGCAATACGACCGCGTGGGAGTTATCTACGATGGAATGGTACAGATGTACCGGGCTGCTGGGTTCCCGATCGCCGATGCATTCCATCGATCTATCGTCCTGGCGATCGTCGGAGCCCAACTGTGGCTCGACGACATCGACGACTACGAAGCCGATGTTGCCGAAGACCAATTGACACCCGTCACAGCCGAATATCAACTCGCATCGACCGAGAGAGCTGCGTTCACGAACGTCGTAGATATATCCGAACAGTATCTTTCCCGTGCTCGAACGCAAGCGACTCAGGCTGACTCGCCGTTGACTGGCATCGCGACAGAGTACATCTACCGGTCGGGAAACCCGGAGACACTCCCCGGCGCCCCTTAATCACGGGCGATGTAACACCCTTTTTAAAGCCCGACGAGAGAGTGGTGAACGAACATCGATGCCAGGATTGGCCGATATCGTCAAGGGCCTGGATTCGCTTGGAGCCGTCGCTTCGATCGGCGCCAAGACGATCCTCGGTGTTGATATCAATCCGGTGCCCGCCGACTGGACACACGTCACGAAGGTCGATCCGGAAGGGACGAAAGAATTGCCGCTGGCGTATCCACTGTATCTTCAACACACCAGTGCGGTCTCCGTCGGCGGCTCCCGGGACGTCACCGAACACAACACCGAGGAGACGTTCGAACTCGTGAACGCTGCTGGCGTGCCCGCATTCCACGAGCCCAGTGCCGCCACCCACGTCACCGACCGGACTCGGTCTCAGGCAGACTTTTTGGCCGTTCCGGAGGTGCTCAATGGGGACGCCCAGGCACTGGTGGGTACGTTGGGAGAGGGAGTCGAATACGCGAAGGAGGAACTGGCGCCTGCGTTGATCGAAGAGAAACTACCCCTCCCGGTACAGGGTCCCCTGGCTGACCGCCTCGCCGACTTCGCTGCGTCTTGGCTCATTAGGCAAGCAGTCTTCGAAGCCTACATCATCATGAATACCGACAGCGCGGCAGCCCGCGAGGCCAATGTAACGGACGAGGATCTCTTGTCCCCACGCCAGGCAAAACAGCGGGCAATGGCCGCCGAGCGCCACCTTGGAAGTGACCTCATCTATCTGGAGTATTCCGGCACATACGGTGGCTCGGAGGCGGTAGAAATACTCGGAGCGATCGACGATGCAGTCTCCGGCTCTCGGCTTTTCTACGGTGGAGGATTGGACAACAGGGCGAACACAAAAGCTGTCCTGGATGCCGGTGCAGACGCCGTCGTGGTGGGGAATGTCTTTCACGAGATTGCGGCCGAGGAGGCCACGTTGTTCGCTGACGCCCGTACCGACCTCGACGTACAGGCGCCTCGAGAAGAAGTACGGGACTGGATTACGGATCGAGTCGACCTGGAATCCGCAGCAGCGACTCGGTATCTCTCCACGATCGTCGACGTTCCCCAGCCGACCGAGCGGGCCGCTCGCTACCTCGCAGCAGGTATCCAGTTTGGCCTCCAGTTAGATGCGATCCGCTCAGAGCGAACAGGAGCCGATGCAGCCGAACTCCGCCGTGCCCTCTCAGGGCAAACGGTTCCGGGCGAGACACTTTTCGCTGATGCACTAGCCGGGGATTCGCGCCCGATTGCTCGACGGCTTGGCCTGAGCCTCCTGGCCGACGCACTCGATGTCGAACTGGATGAGGGCTTCGAAGCCGATCACATCGGGCTCACACTCGCACCGTAGGAGCGTTTCCGGAACACCGAAGGAACGAGAAACGAAGCTGCCTTAATAGAATTCGCGAACCAGGTCGGTCGCCCCCGGCGGCGCGCCGTCCGGGATATCGTGCATCGGTTCGTCAAGTCCAGCCCGTTTGCCAAAGGCCACGCTTTCTGGATCTTGATAAAGGATCCCCATATGCTCGGTCTCCCCGTCGAGAATTTTCTCCTTGGCAGCCTCACGATCGTGTGGATCGTGCTCCGTCTCGCCGAGATCGACCAGGGAATCCCGAAAGTAGTCGTACGTATCGACGTCGTTGAAGGTTACACACGGAGAGTACACGTTGACGAAGCCGAATCCGTCGTGTTCGATCGCCTGTTTGACGATTTCTGTGTGGCGTTGGGAGTCGCTCGAGAAGGTCTGTGCGATGAACGTCGCACCTGAAGCGAAGGCAAGTGCCAATGGATTCACCGGTGGCATCTTCGTCCCTTCGGGACTCGTCGATGTTTCGAAATCCTCGCGCGAAGTCGGCGACGCCTGCCCTTTGGTAAGCCCGTAAATTCGATTGTCCATGACCACGTAGGACATGTCCACGTTCCGGCGGACCGCGTGTACGAAGTGGCCTGCACCAATGGAGTACCCGTCACCATCGCCACCGGCGACCATCACCTCGAGGTCCGGATTGGCGAGTTTCACACCGATCCCCACGGGCAGCGCGCGGCCGTGGACCCCGTGGAGTGCGTAACTGTGCATATACGTCCCGATCTTTCCGGAACACCCGATTCCGGCCACGATGAAGGTATCGTCGGGATGATTCCCGGTCTCCGCGAGTGCCTTCATCATGCCATTCATCGTCCCGAAATCTCCGCAGCCGGGACACCAGGTCGGTTGCTTGTCGGACTTGAAGTCAGTGAATCGAACGTCTGAGCTCATGCATGTGCCTCCGTGGGCTCGAGAACCGCCTCGATTTCTTCCGCTAGTTCATCAGCCTTGAACCGCACGCCAGTGTATTTGTTGATCCGCTCGACTCGCTCGAGTACGTCGTGCTCGAGCCGATTGGCAAACTGTCCCGTCGCATTGCATTCGACGACGATCGTCGTCTCGGCCGCCTCGATTTCTTCGGACAAGTCTGGTCTCGGATAGAGATACGGGACCGAAATGAACCGGACCTCGATCCCCTCGTCTCCAAGGATCGTCATCGCCTCGCGTATCGCTCCGTCGTTCGATCCCCACGAAACCACCAACGCGTCTGCGTCGGCGGTGCCGTATTCTCGGTAGTCCCAGGATTCCCGATCTCGGGCAGTTTCCAGCTTTCTGGTCCGCTTGTCGACTTGCTCGACGCGTACGTCCGTATCTTCGGTTCGGCGGCCGAGTTCGTCGTGCTCCAAGCCAGTCGTCATGTGGGCCCCGTCGATCGTTCCCGGAAGCGCGCGGGGGCTGATGCCATCGTCGGTCGAGGCATGTGCCTGGAAGCGGCCCTCCTCGTCCAACCAGGCATCGATTTCGTCTTCGTCGACGATCTTGCCGCGCTCGATTTCGACCGCGTCCATATCGAAGGCGTCGGGAGGGAAGGTCTGTTCTGTCACGGCCAACGCCAGATCCGAAACCAGGAAGACTGGCGTTTGGTACTTTTCCGTCAGATTGAACGCTTCGATCGTCTTCCAGAAACAGTCCGCAACAGTCGTTGGTGCCACCACCATCCGTGGAATCTCGCCGTGACCACCCGAGAGAACCATGTCGAGATCACCCTGTTCCTGCTTCGTCGGCATCCCCGTCGAGGGACCCGATCGCATCACATCACAGATCACGAGTGGTGTCTCTGACGTCGCGACGAGTCCGAAAGTTTCGGTCATCAAGTCGAGCCCGGGTCCCGATGTAGCAGTCATTGCGCGGGCGCCCGAGCGCGCTGCGCCGAGGGTGAGATTGATGGCTGCGAGTTCGTCTTCGGCCTGAACGACGGTCCCCCCAAACTGTTCGATCCGGCCCGAAAGATACTCCATGACGTCGGTCGCGGGCGTGATTGGATATCCGGCATAAAATCGACAACCGGCCGCTATCGCCCCCATACCGATCGCCTCGTCCCCGTTCAGCAAGACGTAGTCTGCATCGGTCGTTTCGAGTTCGTAGTCGAACTCGTGCTCTATCTCGTCGGTAACGTACTCTTGGCCAAGCCGTGCAGCTTGTTGATTGTTCTCCACGATCGCTTCGCCCTTGTCCCCAAAGCGCTTCTCGAGGGCCTCATCCAGATTTTCGATCGGGAACGAAGCGACTTCGCAGGCGGCACCAAGCGCGACGACGTTGCGCATGATCGCCCCACCGGCGTCTTCTGCCAGCCGCTTGAGCGGGACGTCCAGCCCGATCATCCCCTCGGGGATCTCGACGTCCTGCATCGTCGTCCGTTCACCGTCGTAGATGATGACACTCCCCTCGTGGAGTTCATCGAGGTTTTCGTCGATTGTCCGCTCGGTCAGGGCAATCAAAATATCCAGTCTGTCGACAACACTCTCGACACGGTCGACCGACGTTCGTACTTTGTAGGCGGTATAGCCACCGCGAATGCGCGATGCGAAGTCTTTAGAGGTAAAGACATGCCGGCCTGCCCGTGAGAGCGCCTGGGCGAATATCTTGCCGGTGGAGTCGATCCCATCGCCGGCTTCGCCGCCGATGGCCCAGTTCAAATCCTCGGGCATACTAGCCGCGGGTATCCATGGACCGAAGAAAAGCCTTCTGCGTTGGGGCCGCCTCCCCGGAGATTGGTGTCCGGATGCAAGTGGGGTGTCCACGGCGATTCACATTCGGTTCGGACTCGAGTCTGGAAGCCGTCCGTACAGACCAGTCCTCGTTTCGAATGGCTCTATTCTGAGAATGTTCACGCGGGAGCGAAAACGCCTTCCACACGGTGGGCCAGGCATCAATCATGGAGGCCACGGAGGTCACGGTTGCCGCCGTTAGATCGGTCGGACCGGACGCCATCGCGCTCTCGCTGGAGACCCCGGCAGGATTTTCGGCCCGCCCAGGTCAGTTCCTCAAGGTTCATGCGACTGTCGGCGAAGCCGAAGAAGGACGGTTCTATACGATCTCCTCTGCGGACGTCGAGGAGACGTTCGAACTAACGATCGAAATTGACCCGGATGGTGATGTCAGCCCGGCGCTCCGCGATCTCGACCCGGGAGAGACGGTCACACTTTCGGGTCCATACGGAACAGCAGCCTACGACGGTGAAGAAGACGTCCTCATCGTAGCAGGGGGACCTGGAGTCGGACCTGCTATCGGGATTGCAGAACGGGCACTTGACGAGGGGGGGAGTGCGGGCATTGTCTATCAAGACGACGCGCCAATCCACCGGGATCGACTCGTCGCCCTGGAAGATCGCGGTGCGGTCGTGCACGTCCTCGAACCCGGTGAAGACATGCAATCGGCCGTCGCCGACGTACTCGGTTCTCAGACACAGGTCTTCGTCTATGGGTTTGCTGATTTCCTCGACGAGGCAACCGCAGCCATCGCTGCAGCTGGTGGCGATCCGGGGGCTGCGAAAATCGAAAACTTCGGATAACTGGCGGCGAGGCGAATAGACCGGGACATTTCTATTTCCACGTGCGAAGCCCCCAGTATGCAGACAGTGCAAGAGCAGGAGGTGGAGTGGCGGACATACGACCACGGTGAGCATTCGTTCCGGCGGCGAGAACTCTCCGCTGCAGGCGGTGGGGAGGAGTTGGGGTGTAGCTTTTATGAGCTTCCACCAGGCGCGCGGTCGTGGCCATACCATTATCACACCGCAAACGAAGAGGCACTGTACGTTCTCGACGGAACGGGGGTAGTACGGGGCCCTGATGGTGACGAAGAATTGACCCCAGGGACATACGTAACCCTACCCGCCGACGAATCCGGTAGTCACCAGGTCGTTGCCGACGCCGATCAGCCCCTCCGGTATCTCATGGTCTCCACCATGAACGATCCCGATGTAACGGTGTACCCAGAGATGGACAAGATCGGCGTGTTTGCCGGGGCTGCACCCGGTGGTCGGGGAGAACGAAGCGTTCACGGATATTACCCGAGGGACGCTGCAGTCGGCTACTGGGAGGAGTAGCGACCACCCATGAGTCAATGTTCAACGAATTCGACGAGCACACCGCCGGTATCCGAAGGTTCGAGAAACGCGACTTGATGGCCCCACGCGCCCCGTCGTGGTGTTTCGTCGATCAGCCCAATGCCTAGTTCTTCTGCGCGATGGAGGGCGCCATCGATGTCCGGCGTCTGGAACGCCACGTGGTGGATACCCGGTCCCTGGGCATCGAGATACTGGGCAATGGTTCCTTCGTTACTCACCGGTTCGAGAAATTCAACGTAGGTCCCACCGACGTCCACGAACACGATATCGAGCCCCGAGAACGTTTCCCGGTGGACGCGGGCACCGTCTAAGAGCGATGCAAATAGATCGGCGACTGTTGTCACTTCGTCCGTCGCGATGCCAACGTGATGGATTTCCATACCGAGTCTTAGCATCCTCGGTTGTTAACCTACTGGCGGTGAGACTTTCAGTACGTCGTGGGGATTCATACCATGGCTATCGACACGTCAAACGAACGGGCAGCGCACGAGGCAACCGGTTGGGAACGTGGATTGTACGACGACATCAAGACGACGTTCAGAGCTCCTGTGGTCAACTGGATCTGGCGAACGCTGATCGCGAACGAACCCCGAGCTACCAGGTACATCTGGGGACAGGTCAAATCGCTTTTCGAAACACAGGCGTGTCTCGAATACGTTCGAGAACATCGTCGCACGATTCGAGAAGCCGTCGAAACACCGAATCTTGATCCATCCCAGCTGTCAATGCAACCGGCAGAGTACCGCGAACTCCAAGGCCAACTGCGTACATTCGATGCAGTCGTCCCACGACTTTCTTTACTGTTCGAGGTTGCGGATCGCTGTCTGGGCGGTGAGGGACTCACCCCCTCGACCTCCCCAAACCCCTCTGCGACGATGCCACACAGTCTAACCCACGTGCCCGAGGTCCGACGACCACCAACGATGGCCTCCGTTCCAACAGCTGAGGAACGGCTCCCAGAAACGATCCATGCCATCCGCACTTTCCACGGCCTGAACGACGGTCTCCCGAGCGTATACCGCTGTCTCGTCCAGTGGCCGAACCCCGCTGCGACGATGTGGGAGCAGGTAGCACCGGTTCTCCGATCCCAGGACTTCCGCGAATCGACCGATCGGACGCTCGAACTAGTCGATACAGTTCTCGACGAGACTGCGTATGTGCCCCAACTCGCTCCAGACGACTTCAAGGCGATCGGCTGTTCCAGGGAAACGGTGGAGGATCTGCAGGCATTGTTCGCGGAGTTCAATCGGGGTGCGATCGAAACCGTACTGCCGGCCGTTCACGTATATGCCGAGGCCGTCGGGATCGAACCGACCGGTGACTAGGATTTGGCTCTACACGGTTTGTTCGGGTTCGTATTCTCCAAAGACCTCACGCATGGCATCACAAATCTCACCCGTCGTCGCATAGGCTTTGACTGCCGCCACGATCGATGGCATGAGATTGTCCTCACTCCTGGCGGTGTCTCGAAGCTCGCCAAGCCGGTGTGCCACCAGTTCGTCGTCACGTCGGTCCCGAACGGATTCCAAGCGTTCGACCTGCTTCCGTTGTTGGTCGTCCGAGACTTCTTCGATATCCACCACCTCGTCTTCGTCGACCTGATACTCATTGACTCCCACGATAATGCGTTCGCCGTTTTCGATCTCCTGCTGACGATCGTAGGCTGTATCCTGAATTTCGCGTTGAACCCATCCCTGTTCGATCGCTCGTCGCATACCGCCCCGATCGTCCACCGAGTCGATCAACTCCCAGGCCTCCTCGGCCAGGTCATCGGTGAGTCGTTCGATGTAATAACTCCCACCCAGTGGGTCGACCGTCTCTGCAACGCCACTCTCGTGTGCCAGGATTTGCTGGGTGCGTAACGCCGTCCGGACCGACTGTTCGGTCGGGAGCGAGAGCGCCTCGTCTTTCCCGTTGGTGTGCAAACTCTGGGTTCCGCCGAGAACAGCGGCC
>CAZKGF010000016.1:3351-17595 GCA_964552115.1 uncultured Halobacteriales archaeon | reverse complement strand
TCTGCTGCTCTCCGGAGCGCGAGTTCGCCCTCGGCCGTCGCCGGGATCAATGGGTCAGCGACGTCCTCTAATCGTTCGATCGTTTCGGACGGAGCTGTATCGATTTTATTCCCTACCACGACGATCGGCTTTGTTCTTTCACGTAAGTCAGCAGCCAACGCCTCGCGCTGTTCGTCGCTCCAATGGCCTGGATCTTCCGGATACTCCAGTGCACGTAACGCGCGGGTCACTTGGAGTTCTGACGCACCAATCCCGGTCAAAAATTCCGTCAACGCCGCGTCGATATCGAAGTCGGGTGACCGAGACTGACGCTCGATGCTCTCCCAGTTTCGATCGAGGATCGAGGCGAGCCAAAGATCCATCTCGGTCTCGACGAAGTCGACATCCTGGACAGGATCGTGACTACCGGGCTCGACCGGTTCGCCCGCGGCATCGGTCGCCCCCGATGCGTCGACGATATTGAGGATAGCGTCGGCGTTCGTAAGTTCGTCGAGGAATTGGTTTCCAAGTCCCTTCCCTTCGTGTGCCCCGGGGACGAGACCGGCGACGTCGAGTAACTCGACTGGGACGTATCGCTTGCCCTCACGACATCGCTCGGCGCCACACCGCTCGTCTCGCTCCAGACAGGGACAGGTAGTCCGAACGTAGGTTATCCCCTGGTTTGGATCGATCGTCGTGAACGGATAGTTTGCCACTTCGACGTCGGCCATCGTGGCTGCGGTATAGAACGTAGACTTGCCCGCGTTCGGTTTTCCCGCGAGCGCGACCGAGTGCATACGTAGACAATGTAGCGTCGCCGAACAGGTGTTTCGATCCCGGCTAGTCAGTCGAAACGACTTCTGTCTCTGAGCCGGACCGCTCGCCGTCGCCATTTTGGTCCGTTGGGGTTCCGGACGAGTCGTCAGTCGCTGACTCGCTGTCCCCGACGACCGGGCTGGAAAGCACCGGTTCGTCCAGTATCGTCGTGGACTGGCGGGCTCGAATTTCACCCTCGATATCTGCCTCTCGATGGACTGCGACAGTGTCAGCAGAAACGTCGCCACGGATGACCGCGTTTGGGCCAATGCGGACGGTCCCGTCCCGCGTAGTCGCGTTACCGGCGACTTCCGTCTCGGCACCCACGACGATGTCTCCTCGAGCCCGTAATCCACCGAACAGTTCGGAATGCCGGCCGACTGTGAGCGATTCTGCCCGGAGATTCCCGTGGAGCCGACACCCGTTTCCGATCCGAGCCGGCGTGGAAACTCGCCACGCGTCGTCGCCGACGGTGGCGTTCCGAGGAATAATTACCGGTTCGTGTTGTCTGTCCTCGCCCTCCATGATGTCTGAAAGCATTTGCTCGGCTGCCTCCTCCTCACCGATCCGGAGTAATTGGGACAGGTAGACGAACAAGAAGACGATCGTCGGCATTGGATTACGAATGACGATCCACCCGTTGGCTTCGAAGCCGTCCTCGATGTCGACGTCGTCACCGATATCGAGATCTCCAGCGACCTTCAACTCTCCCTCGATTTGGACGCGTTCGCCGAGATAGGCGTTCTCTCCGACCAGTACATTATCTGCGACGACACACCACATATCGAGGCGACAGTCGCCCTCTGCCTCGATGTGGCCACCAAAACGGACTCGTTCGCCGGCCATGATAGAGTGGCCTCGGATGCCGAACTCGATGGTACTCTGCCCACCGACGATCACGTCCCCGTTTGCCACCAGGTCGTGTTCCTCAACGTGGGTCCCGTCCGGGATCACGAGTTCGTTCAGGGGGTCAGAACGTAACGACGGCACGAGTGACAAAATAGTATTCTGCGGTCTTAAACCCCGAGGCTCCGTCTGACGCGTGTCTGACGCACTCGGCCGTTGGACCGATAGGCCCATTCATCTCGTGGGCAAATGCGATTTCGATGGAGTCGGGTCAGACGATCGGTTCACTTCCACTTGTGTCTGCCTGGACCGAACCAGCTCTCGCCCTGATAACCCAACTCGGGGACGCGTGGTTTGTCCTCACGGTACTCGTGTTCGTGGGGATCATTGTCGGTATCCGGAACCGTCCCGTGCTTGGTTTGACGTCAGACCGAGTCCTCACACTCGCTGGATTGACCTTGCTCGGATTCGCCCTCACGGAAACGCTGAAAGGACTGCTGATGGTCCCCCGGCCCACCGGGGCGACGACGGTCTCCCGAACCGAGTGGCTCCCCGCCGTGATCCGGCCATTGTACACGGAGTTCGCAACAGCTACCGGGTATGGGTTTCCCAGCGGGCACGCGGTCACCGGGACCGTTTTCTATGGTGGGGTGGCGATACTTAGCGACTGGCGGACCCCGCTGGTAAGGGGTGGGCTCGCGGCAAGCATAATCGCGACAATTAGCACGACGCGGTTGCTCTTGAACCTGCACTACCTTATCGACGTTTTTGCCGGAATTGGCGTCGGATTGGTGATCCTCTGCGGATATGCCACAATGAAATCAGTTTGGACGCCCGTGGCCGGGTTCGGTATCGCAACAATAGCGGCCGGCGTCGGGATCCTCCTCGTCGGGCCGACGGTGGAACTCCTTGGCACGGCAATGGTCTGTATACTTGGCTTGGTCGGTCTTGCAGTGGGCCGCGCAATCAGTGACCTGAAATTTCAGTAAAACTGTTCGTCAATGCGTTCGGCAAACAACCGAGAGAGCAGACGGGTGATCGGCCCGGTATCGAAATCGGCCTCATCGAATCGGTTGACGGGGCGAATCTCCCAGCGAGTGTTGGTAAGGAACATTTCGTCGGCCCGTTTGCAATCGCTCACGCGATAGCTGCCACGTTCGATAGAGAACGACTCGCCACGTGCCAGTTCGAGGACGACAGAACGAGTGACTCCTGGATACACAGGCTGTTGTCGGCTGGGGGTGTGGAGGGTTCCTTCAGAGACGAAAAAGAGGTTGCTGTCGGCCCCTCCTATGATGGCTCCTTCGTGATTGAGGAGGAGTGCCTCATCGGCTTCCTCACCACTGTTGGTTCGAAGTGCCAGCCGCGCAAGCACTGCTGGAACCCGACTGGCGGTTTGGATCTCGGCGGGTAGTACGTCCTCGGGCGGGGTTCGAACCGGTACCGTCTCAACGCTGGCTGGGCCCTCCCAGATTGGCTTCCCGTCGGTCCCGCCGCGTGGAAGCGTTGTGACCGTGACGAGGACTGTTGGATCCACCCGCGGGTCCGGTGTGAGCCCCGATTGTTGGACGCCCCGGGAGATAGAGATGGTCGCCATCCCGTTAGCGAGGTCGTTTTCCTCGAGTGTCTCTCGGATCCGGTCAGCGAGATCTGTGCGCGGCGGAATAGCCGGTGCAAATCCTAAATGGTCGCATGTCCGCTCAAGGCGGTCGAGGTGGGCGTCCAGTGCAAACGCCTCACCCCCATAGACCCGAATCGACTGGCGAGCTGCATCGCCGTACTTAACGCCTCGATCTCTGACATCGATCGCGGCGTCACTCGCAGCGACGAGTCGGCCGTCGAGGTGAAATTGCCGGGCCATTCACAGTCCGAACACGGCCCAGGGAAACAAAAGCGCCATCGGTCGGAAGAGAAACGGCCACAAAAACGGGCTACGTCTCTCCCGCCTGCTCAATCCACCGCGCGACCCGTTTTTCGGAGAGTTCAGTTTGGGATGCGACGGATGCAGCGTCGGCTTCCGCAAGCTCGCCGACGGTATCGATACCGGCGTCGGCTAGGCGTTCGGCATAGGCTGGACCGACACCCGAGATGTCTGTTACCGGAGCGATGTTTTTCGACGGTTCGGACTCGGGTTGTTGGGCTGGCGCCGACTCGGTCTCGGCGTCCACGCCTTTCACCGCTTCCTCGGTTTCGGGGCTAGGTTCGTGTTCGACCGTTACAGTCGTCCCGTCCCGGTCCCGTGGTGACCGGCCTCGCTCCGTCTGAGAACTCTCCAGACCGAGGATCGATTTGAGTCGCTCCAAAACACCCATGTCTGGTGATTGTTGCCCCGGATACTTAAAGCCGGTCGCGCAGCGCTCGATTCATCACGTCGACCGGTGCGGACCGATCGGTCCAGTGTTCGAACGCTGCAACACCCTGAAAAAGCAGCATCCATGCCCCATCGATCGTGTCGGCACCGACGGCAGCTGCGTCCCGAAGCAACCGAGTTTCTAGGGGGGTGTAGACGGCATCAAGGACGGCGAGATCACCATGGAGCGCGTCTGCTGGCACCGGAGATTCGTCTTCCTCCATCCCGACGCTCGTCGCATTGACGAGGATGTCGGCATCGCGCAGTAAGGATTGGACGTCATCCAGCCCATGCCCGGAGACGTTATTCCGGCGAGCTGCAAGCTGGTGGGCTCGCTCGACCGTTCTGTTCGCGACCCGGACCAAGAGTCCCTCGGCTGCCAGGCCCACCACTGCAGCCCGACCGGCTCCGCCAGCGCCCACGACGACCGCGGTGCCCTCCAGTGGCACACCGTGGTGCTCGAACGAGCGAGTGACGCCCGTAGCATCCGTGTTGAACCCGATGGGAGGATCGGAGCGCAAATCGACTGTATTGACTGCCCCGATCTCGGCCGCGAGGGGAGCCGGATCGACTGCCTCCAATACGTCTTGTTTGAACGGTATCGTTACGTTGAGACCGACGAGGCCGAGGGTGCCAGCCGCGGTGACGGCCGCGGCTCCATTGTCAGCGCGCGGCTCGAGTGGAACGTACCGAGCATCCATCCCGAGGGCATCGTAGGCTGCCTCGTGCATCGGCGGTGAAAGAGAGTGTTCGACGGGAGAGCCGATCAACCCGTATACGTCCATGCGCCTGTCTGCACGGCCTCGCTCTTAAATCGCCTCACTTCACTTATTTCGCAAGACATTATTATCGATAGCGCAAGGCTCTGCTCGTGCTTCCTGCCAGGCTGCGCCACCCGCTCGCCGCGGTATTCGGGGCGGGAGCCTTGACAGTTCCGTGGGTGGGTGCCTGGTTGGTTGGCCTCCCGGCCCAGATGTCATCAGTAGCGATCGTTGGCGTGAGCGGGCTTGCAGTTCTTGGCGCGTCGTTCCTGTTGGCATGGGCAGCTGAAACTGCCGAAAAAGACGTGCCACGTGCATTTGCCCTGGCCGTTTTGGCGGTCCTTGCTGTGGCCCCCGAATACGCCGTCGACGCCCTCTATGCGTGGGGTGCTGGGGCGAAGGGTGCTACGAGAGAAGCCTGTGCCACACTCACACCGGAGGAGATCGAGGCTGGTGCGACCATGTTGGCCAGGGGATGTCACGAGGGGAACCTGGCGGTGGCCAATATGACCGGTGCGAACAGAATTCTCATCGGTATCGGGTGGGCTGGGATAGCTGTCTTCACCATCTGGCACGCCCGCCGGACCGGTGACCCAGCCGTGGAACAACTCGAGGGCTGGTTGACTAATCGGGTTCGCCTGGACCGCGACCTGGCGACGGAAGTGGTGTTTCTCCTCGCGGCGACCGCGTGGGCATTTGCGGTTCCGTTAGGCGGCGGGATCGGGTTCTTTGATATGGCGATCCTGGTGGGGCTGTACGTGGCATATATCGGGGTGATCCTCCGTTCCGAAACCGAAGATATGACGGAACACGTGGGCGTACCGGCCCATTTTCAGCGGTACCGAAGGGCCATTCGGATTCCCGTAGTTATCGGTCTATTCGCGTACGCAGGATTTCTGATTCTCACGGCAGTCGAACCATTTGCACATGGGCTGGAGAATCTGGGTCGGGCTATCGGGATTCCGGCCTTCTTTATGATTCAGTGGATCGCCCCACTGGCTAGCGAGTCACCGGAACTCATCGTCGTCGCAGTTCTTGTATACAAGTCCAGGTCAACGGCCGGATTCAACACGCTCATTTCCTCTAAACTGAATCAGTGGACGTTGCTCATTGGGACCCTGGTGGTCGTCTATTCACTCGCACTCGGGCAGTACGGGGTGTTGCCGTTCGACATCGAACAGTCCGGTGAGATCTGGTTGACTGCGGCGCAGTCCTTCTTTGCACTCGCCCTCATCGTCGATTTCAGAATCTCGGGTCGGGAGGCGCTCGTGCTGTTCGTACTGTTCATCTCACAGGTGTTCGTGGAGTTCATATTCATCCGGTTTTGGGCTCCCTATCCCGATCCCAAGATAGACCTGCTACTCGTGTATTCGGCCCTGTACATTCTGCTAGGCACCGCGTTGTTTGTTCGTCGCCGGCGGGACCTCCGACGGTTACTTGCGCTAGCTGGGGAGGCGATTCGACGGGCGCTTGGGGGCGGGTCAGCGCAAGGAGCAGAGTAAATGCTCGGCATCGTCGTCTCCCGTCCCGACCCGGCCTCTCGAGCGATTGGGACAGCCCTCCGGGATATCGCGGCTTGGGAGACAACAGAGGACACGTCCCGCCCGGATGCGGCTGGCGGGGGGACAGTTTGGCGGATGCCGAACGCAACGATCAGGGAGTTTGACGATCGCCATCTCGATCTCGTGAAACCGGCGGTCGCATTCGAGGATCCAACGCTTCTGGCGTTCGCATCGAAACACGCCGGGGACACTGG
Source organism: uncultured Halobacteriales archaeon (assembly GCA_964552115.1). Classification (GTDB taxonomy): domain Archaea; phylum Halobacteriota; class Halobacteria; order Halobacteriales; family Haloarculaceae; genus CAZKGF01. The sequence continues at coordinate 11,087 of CAZKGF010000016.1, read as the reverse complement.
TCCGCTTTTGACGGCACACCACACCGGGAACCTGGGACCGGCTGATCACGGTGGGGAACCCAACTCCCTTGCCCGGGCGTGTCCTGCTGCGCACGCGACGGTCCTCGGATCGTTGCGCGATTACGCTCCAGCGGCATATGACGTGGGGATGGAGGCGACACACCACGGGCCGACCGAAGTTGGGGCACCGTCGATGTTCGTTGAAATTGGGAGCGACGAGGCACAATGGCGTGATAGAGCCGCGGCCGAAGCGGTCGCGAGGGCTATTTTGGATCTGCGCACAGTTTCACCGGATCGCCCCCTCGAAACCCATCCTACTGGGGATCGTCGCCGCCATCTCGTTGGATTCGGTGGTGGCCATTACGCTCACAGGTTCGATCGACTCGTAACCGAGACCGACTGGGCAGTGGGCCACGTCGCGCCGAAGTGGGGACTCGAAGCACTGGGGGACCCAAGTGCCGAATCCGACGTGGTCGATGCGCTGTTCTCGGCCAGTCGTGCAACATATGCCGTCGTCGATGGTGATCTACCCCAGGTCGAGGACGTCGTCCGAGACTTAGGACACGAGGTGGTGAGCGAGACATGGGTACGCGAGGTGGACGGAGTCCCCTTCCCGACAGTGGAACTGGTGGAAAATCGAGTCACGTCGATTGCCGATGGACTCCGTTTTGGACACCGTGGCGCAGGCTACACAGGTCCAATCACTGTTGAACCGCTTCCTGATGCCCTCCTCCAGACGGTCAATGGGATCGACCAAGCGACGACTCGTTCGGCAATCGCGGCCGTCACTGTCGCGTTCGTGACGGCCCAGGAGGGATCTCTGGCGGTCGGGCCGGTCGTTCTGCCAGCCGGGGAATCCAGAGATCCATTGATCGAGGCTCTCATGGACGTTTTGGAACGCCGGTACGATTCCGTGGAACGACAGAATGGCTCGATCATCGCACGAGAACGCGTGTTCGATCCCGAACTGGCTCGCGAGCAGGGTGTGTCTGAGGGCCCAGCATTCGGCCAATTGGCCAACGGGGAAGCGATCACCGTGGATGGAGAGGAGGTGGACCCCGAGGACGTGAGAAGCGAACGGGTGGATGAGTTCTCTGTCGATCCAGCAAATTGAGGCGGAGTGTGACTCGGGACGAGACTTGGAGGGCCTCAATCCGATCTACACGGCGATCCCGAGGCGGTCAAGCAGCGACGTGGGGGACGGGAACGAGGATTAATCTCTGGTTGGTGGTGCGATAGTCTCAATATAAACCGGTGGTTTGGACAGTTTGGAGACGCCCACTCGGGCCACCACCGTCCCCCGGAGATCGTCAGACGTGTGTCAGACGGAGGGGAACACTAATAAGGGCCGCCTCGCAAGGGCCTCTTAAATTATGGACTCCATCATCGACGACGCCATCGAGGAGGCCGAGGACGAAGAAAGCGCCGACCCGGCCGCTCAGACGGAGACAGACGGGGAAACTGATACACCGTCGACGTCGGGCCAGATGACCGATGAGGAACTGGCCTCGGTCGTCGAAGATCTTGAGACCAAGATCACCGTAGTCGGGTGTGGTGGCGCCGGCGGGAACACGGTAACTCGGATGATGGAGGAAGGGATTCACGGGGCAAAACTCGTGGCCACGAACACCGATTCCCAACACTTGGCAGACGAAGTCGACGCCGACACCAAGATTCTGATCGGCAAAAAGCGAACCGGCGGCCGAGGCGCCGGATCAGTTCCGAAGATCGGTGAGGAGGCGGCCCAGGAGAATCTGGAAGACATCCAGCAATCTATCGACGGCTCGGACATGGTGTTCGTGACAGCAGGCCTCGGTGGGGGGACCGGCACCGGGGCCGCGCCGGTCGTCGCCGAAGCGGCTCAGGACTCGGGGGCGCTGACTATTTCGATCGTGACCATCCCGTTCACTGCAGAAGGAGAACGGCGACGCGCCAACGCGGATGCCGGACTCGAACGACTCCGTTCGGTCTCGGACACGGTCATCGTCGTTCCGAACGATCGACTACTCGATTATGCCCCATCGATGCCGTTGCAGGACGCGTTCAAAATCTGCGACCGCGTACTCATGCGCTCGGTCAAAGGGATGACCGAACTGATCACCAAACCTGGATTGGTCAACGTCGACTTTGCCGACGTTCGCACGATCATGGAAAACGGCGGCGTTGCAATGATCGGCCTGGGCGAGTCAGATTCGGAGAACAAAGCCCAAGACTCGATCCGGTCGGCACTCCGGTCGCCGCTGTTGGATGTCGAGTTTGACGGGGCGAATTCGGCGCTCGTTAACGTCGTTGGCGGTCCGGACATGTCCATCGAAGAGGCCGAGGGAGTCGTCGAGGAAATCTACGATCGTATCGATCCGGATGCCCGCATCATCTGGGGGGCCAGCGTCAACAACGACTTCGAAGGCAAAATGGAGACGATGATCGTCGTGACGGGCGTCGAGAGTCCACAGATTTACGGAAAGAGCGAGGCCGAACAGGAACGTGCTGCCCAGGAACTAGGGGACGACATCGATTACGTCGAATAAGTTCTCACCCGGGAGGTGAGATTAGGGCGAGTCCCGTTCTGGCCTCATCTGCGACCGGTGAATTGCCTCCATCCACGTTCACAGTCCCCCCCCTGCGCAAACCCACACTCAGGATTCCTCCTCTCGATGGCAGTGTGGTTCCGACTGCGCCACTACCAACCTATGTTCTTCGCGACATCTCCCCTGTGATTGGGATATGCTGCAATCCATGGGGGTAAAGTGGTCCGGCCTGTGGCGCAGGATACTCACGCGGGAACGGCCCCTTTTCCGCAAAAGCTAAATTTCACGGTAGTTCCAGTCCCTGTCGATGTCGCGAACGGCCGCCCTTCCCGCCCTCCTTGTATTAATCGCCCTTGCCGGGTGTCTCGGCGGTTCCGGTCCCGAGGCGTCTGCAGCGGCGAACCAATTACAAAACGAGAGTATCAAGGCGATGGCCGATGTCGAAACATATTCGATTCACTCCGATATCGAGACGTCGGTATCGGATCGGTCCGTGTCACTTACGCTCGACGGTGTCGTCAATCGAACTGCCCATCGTGGACACATGACTATCCACCTCTCGGGACCCCAAGAGATGTCTATGGAGATGTATATCGATGGACAGACTGCATTCGTCAAGCTTGGTGATACGTGGCAACAACGCAGCGTCCCCCAAACCGACCTGTGGAATCAATCGAACCGACTCGCCCAGCAGCGCGAAATCTACGCCGCATCGACATTCGAAATTACCGGAAGCGGCGTCATTGACGGGACGCCAGTAACCGTCGTCCGCATTACCGTTCCCGACGACCAACTTGAAAATTTAACCACACTGGCCCAACAACAGTCCGGGATCGCGTCCGGAACGATCACGGAGGCTGAATACACTGCGTACATCAGCAACGAAACCGCTCTGACTCGGCGCGTTGTGATGGAGTACAGCATGCAACTAGAGGATCGAACCGTGGAAGGTACGGTAGAAACGACGTTCGATGAGTTCGGGATGGATCCGAACATAACCATTCCCGAGGCCGCGACTGAACAGCGGGCCACAATTACATCTCCCGCGTGACGGTGGAGGGAGGAGATTGCCTTGGCCCCCGCATCAATAGATAGAAACCCTCGGAGTCGTTATCCCCCTCCATGAAGGTCCCGTACGACCTGACATCGTACACGCGGGTTCTCAAACTCGCCAGCACTCCCTCGTGGCAGGAGTTCTCCCAGATCGCAAAGATCGCCGGCGCTGGCATTCTGTTTGTGGGCCTCGTCGGATTCATCATCTACGTGTTCATGTTCATCGCACCGGGTGGTCCCTGATGGGGATATTCGCCGTCAAAACAACCGCCAGCCAGGAGCGGACGGTCGCTGACATGATCATGAACCGTGAAGAAGAGAGTGTCCACGCAGCCCTGGCACCCGATTCGCTCACGTCGTACGTGATGGTCGAGGCCGACGACGACAGTGTTTTCGAACGGATTCTTGACGAAATCCCACACGCACGAGGCGTCGTGCCGGGTGAGAGTGGCCTAAGCGAGGTCGAACATTTCCTCTCGCCCAAACCCGATGTCGAAGGGATCGCCGAAGGTGACATTGTCGAACTCATCGCGGGCCCTTTTAAGGGCGAAAAGGCCCAGGTACAGCGGATCGATGAGGGAAAAGACCAGGTAACAGTCGAGTTGTACGAGGCGACTGTGCCAATTCCTGTTACGGTTCGGGGAGATCAAATCCGCGTGTTGGATAGCGAAGAGCGGTAACGACAGGAACGTGGCCCCACGGCCGTTACGTTACCGGTCGAGTCGATCGACGACTTCACGGATATCCGCGATGTTCTCGATCTCTTCTTTGATCTTTTCTCGCCGACGGACTTCAGATGCAGACGCGTCGTATGCGCGGACATATTCGGCGCGGGAGTGCTCCTCGAAGGCGTGACGAATCGCGAAGTACCCATCGGGCACGACGGCACCACACACTTTGCAGTCGATGCGCTCGTGATCTGTCGCCTGGTGAACGATCAGATCCTCCACTCTGTCGAAGGTTGCTTCGTCGCCGCTGATGGCGCACTCCCAACGTGCCATTCCTGTCCGAAACTTGCCGCCTGTGTTTAAAAGCATTCCTTCGATACATTCGCCGTGTTCACACTCACAAACATAACCCCTATTGGCTGACCCGGACTACCCGGCTTCGTGAGTTCAACGCGGGTCGACGTCCAGGTGAAAATTCTGAACGACAAGGTGGTCCGGCGGGCCAAGGAGCGGGGGCTCGACATGCTCGTCTATGCGCCACATTTCACCAGACTCCCCACGATCGAGAAGCGGGCCAGGGCGTTTAGTGACGACGAGCTCACGGTTGTTCCGGCACGTGAGATTTTCACTGGCGATTGGCGGAGACGACGGCACATCCTAGCCTTGAATCTGGACGCTCCGATACCGGACTACATCACTCTGAAGGGTGCCCTGGCCGAACTCGTCGCGCAGGATGCCGTGATCTTGGTCCCGCATCCGGAATTTCTGACTGTCAGTCTGCACGAAATCCACCTCAGGCGCCATCGGTCGGCGTTCGACGGCATCGAAGTCTACAATCCGAAACACCTACCCAGAGATAACAGACGCGCCCGCGAGCTTGCGGAAACGATGGACCTTCCGCCGGTCACATCGTCGTACGCACACCTCACCCGGACAGTCGGCGAAGTGTGGACAGAGTTCGAGAGTGATCTGCAGTCGGAGTCCGACCTGTACCAGGCGTTGCGCGAGGGCTGGGAACGCCGTATCTATCACCGAGAGGGGCTCGGTCATGCACTCTGTCGGGGGCTTGAATTCGTACACCTGGGGTGGGAAAATACCTGGAAGAAGTTCGATCGGGTCTACCTGTCCGGAACTGAGCCTACTCATCCGAGCCACGTTGCCTACGGGGGCGAGTTCGACGACGTCCGGGTATATTAGGAGGAATTCTCGAACGCGATCGAGACGCAGTCAGATTCAAGCAGACGACGCCCATCAGTCGACATAGATGCGACTGGAGGAGTTCATCGAGGACTTTCAGCGGGACGAGGCTGCCGATCGCCGAGCGCTAGCCAGACAGAAATCCTACGAGATTACCGACTACCTCGATGACGTCGAACGCGAGTTCGAATCCGCCCTCCAGGGGGATTCGTTGTACGGGTCCACCGCACCCGATATCTTCGTCGGTCGATCGAACTATCCCCGAGTGTCTACTGGCCTGCTCTCTCCGGTGGCGGGCGATGCCGATCCAGCGGACTACGCAACGAGCGGGGAATGGTACAGCCGAGAGTACCAAATCGACGACGTCCTCCAACGACGCACTGGGCTGTTGAATTCCACCCGAGCCACACGCGTCGACGTCGACGATGTTTGGGATGGATTCGTTGGCGTCCAGCGCGAAGTGGCCATCGCCGATCATCCGGTCGACGTGGAAATAGGCCTGGATTCTGTTCCCGAAATCGATCTCTCACTGGACGACATCTCCTCACCAACCGGCCCACGTGCAACGGCAGCGCATGCCGATCTCACGGAGAATCCACACGTGCCCCGACCTATCGAGAAGACGCTCTCTGACGACGACTGGCGGGCGGAAGGAGCCATGACATATCTTTACCGCCGAGGCTTCGATGTCTACGATATCAATACAATCCTCTCGGCAGGTGCGTTGGGTCAGGGCGACCGGAGACGGTTGGTCCCCACCCGATGGTCGATAACTGCGGTGGACGATACGGTTGGCCAATACCTCCGTGGACAAATCCGCAATGCGGGATCCATCGACGAGGTCCAGGTGTGGTACAACGAGTATATGGGCAATCACTACTGGGTGATACTCGCGCCAGGCACCTGGGAATTCGAACTCGTCGAGATGAAGGCTCCAGGGAGTATTTGGAATCCGGACTCAGGGGGAGAGTACTACTTGGCAGCTGCGAGTGAAGGGTACGAGGGACGGACCGGATACGTCGAGGAGACTGCCGGCGCGTACTACGCGTCCCGGCTGGCTGTCCTGGAAGAGCTGGTTGACCGCGATCGACAGGCCACGTGTCTCGTCTTACGCCATGCGAGTGATGCGTACTGGGCGCCAGTCGGGGTCTGGCAAGTTCGTGAAGGGGTTCGCCACGCATTCGATGGTGAGTACGCTGTCGCCGAGACGTTTCACGGGGCGTTAACGGATCTGCAGTCCCAGCTACCCGTTTCACGCGAGCGCTTACGTCGAAAATCGACACTCGTCTCGGGTCTGCAATCGCGTCTCGCCGACTTCTAGATGTTCGCGAACGCCTCGTCGAACCGATCGCCGGTTTCTGCGATGATGTCTGCCCACGCTTGGTTGTCTGGGGCCAGCCCGACGAGGCGGGCCATTCGCATGATCGAGACGTGATAGACCTGTTGTCGGCCAGGTTCTCGTTCCCATATCACGACACCACAGGGAAACAGCGCACCCATGCGATTGTCAGTTGCGTCGAGCGCTCGGTCCGCCACCGCAGGGTTACAGGCACCCAGGAAATAGTACGGGTCACGGTTGGCATCGACCTTCTCGTTGAGGAGTTCCGACGGCGAGAACTCCACGGGAAAGCCGAATCCCGCTTCGGCGAGGGCTTCACGCACGTGTTCGATTGCTGCCTCGTGTTCCATTTCGAGCGTGGCTCGCTTCTCGCCGATGTCGTCACCGGACAGGGCGGATGGATCGATTGGGAGAGACATCGTCTCTATCCTCACGAGCAGGTGGGAAAAACCCTCTGCGACCGTGGTCACTCCTCGGCGGTTGGAACCGGTCCAGGACCGACTGCCGTTTCGACTGCGGTGACGAAATCCTGTCGCGTCGAAAAGTACGTTTCGTCCACGTCTTCGAGGATATCGGCGAGTGCTCGGGGTCCGTCGGGCGTGCGAATCTGTGTTTGGCCTTCGCGTTCGACGACCTCGCTCCGTTCGACACCCCAGACGAACCGAGCGGCGATGCGGGCGATTGGTGCCCCGTCGACGGAGGCTTGTGCCCCCAGTTCGACGGCTGGGTCAGCCTCCTCGTCGGTATCCTCGGACATAGTTTCGAATGTATCCCGGGCGGATTAGAGGTTTCGACTCCCGCCAAATACCAACGAGTCTGACGACTGTCTGACGGGTAGTTTTGAGGGGTGGTACCGTCACCTCGTTCATGACCAGCCTGACGGACGTCTACGGCGGCGGTGTCGGTAACGTCGTGGATCAGCGGCGCCGTCTACTCGGCGGTGCCCTATTT
>CAZKGF010000016.1:0-3341 GCA_964552115.1 uncultured Halobacteriales archaeon | reverse complement strand
GTTCTCGCGGGGGCACTCATGGTTGTCGCTGCTATTGCCTTGGCGACAACCGGCCTTCGCGAGCTCCTGGGACTCGACGTTCGCGGAGCTCGGGAACTGGCGGGGATTTTCGCGGGCCTGGGCCTTCCTGCGGGCGTCGTTGGCATTTTCGCTGTATTGCCAGCGAGTCGGACCGTCCGAGCAGGCGCAGCGATTGGCGCCAGTGTGGCCCTACTGGGCGTCACGCTCTTTGCTGCAGCCTACCCGACGGAATGGATGACAGGGAATCCGGGCCTGACTGTTACAACCATCGTCATCTACAGCCTCGGCACACTCACGACGGTTTGGTGTATGTTCCTTGCGCTGGTGACGTTCAAAACGCGCAACGATCCCGGGGGAACTGCACGTCTTGAGGTGACCGAGGAAGGAGAAATTCGGATCGTCCGCGGACCGGATACGTCGGATATTCCAGGGTTTGGAAGCGTGGGTCTGTTCGGCAGTGACCCGGATGGAAGTGTGGCGACCCAGACGGGTGGTAGCCAGTCACCCCCGGCAACGAGTGATGGCGGAGTGATGCTCACAAATGAGGAGGCTGACGTCCCGGTCGAGTCGGTCCCACAGGGTCGACCCGATGAATACTGTGGGAACTGCACCCATTTTGAATACGTGAAACTGGACGGTGAAATGGTCCCGTACTGTGGTCTCGATGAAGAGACGATGTCGACCATGGACGCGTGCGACCGGTGGACACCGAACCGCTGAGGCCGTCGCCTGTCCCAAATCAGACCGTTTATCAACGGGTACCAGATACTGACCCGACATGGAATTTTGCGATGAGTGTGGCTCGATGATGAAGACCGAAGGAGACCGCTGGATCTGTACCAGTTGCGGTAACGATATTGATCGGGACACGAGCCACGAGGAAGGGATGGTAACGACTCAGGGCCAACAGGAGTCAGAGATAGTCGACATCAGCGACGCAGAAGATACCGGGTTGCCGACCACTTCAACGACTTGTCCCGAATGTGGGAATGACCGGGCGCACTGGTACATGCAACAGATCCGGGCGGCAGACGAGAGCGAGACACGGTTTTTCGTCTGTACAGAGTGCGAACACAAGTGGCGCGAAGACGATCATTGAACCGCCCAATTCGCCGATTTTGTCTCCTCTCGGCGACGATCCTTGGGTGCTTGGGTTACCCGTGAGGCGGAGAACCACTCGTCACGCACTGGTCTTGGACCTTCTTCACATCTGACGTGCGAATGTGAGATACCCGGTATGGCCGACGGGAGCGGTCGCGGGCCGTGATCCGCGCTCGTCGAAGTCCATCTCACGTTGGATGGTCTCGACAGTCTCGACGGCCGCCATTCCCTCGTTCTCAGCCGCTAACGCGGCTGCCCTCGCCTGCTCGACGAACGGGGAGTACACTGCGAGAAAACCGCCAGAGACGAGGTGGGCCGGACACGATGAGACGATTTCCTCGGCGTCGGCTGTGTCTAAGGTTATGACGTCGAAATTTCTGAGTTCCGGCAACGCCTCACGAACGTCTTGGGCCCTGATCTCGACCTGGTCGGATACCCCCGCTCTACTCATGTTCTCTTGGGCTACCTGCGCAAAATCCGGATCACGCTCGAAACTCAGGACGTCAACGCCCATTCGACCCAAATAAGCGGCGAGCACGCCCGACCCAGTGCCGGCGTCGAGAACCCGATCACCACGGGTGACGCCAGTATACCCGACGACGAGCCCGATATCCCGTGGTATCATCGGGGCGCCAGTACGTTCGAGGTGGGTGAAGAGATCCGGTCCTCGGAGCTGACGGGCCCGGAACGGTGTCCCGAGGTGGGTTTCGACGGTATCGCCTGGGGCCACGTCCGGGGGCACCTCGAGCACGCCAAGGTCGGTTTCGAGCGTCTCACCCGGTTCCAAGAGATACTCTCTGTCGTCGTGAACGAAGAGAAGGTGCACGGAGACCTATTCCAGGCGATCGACGGCCGCCGCGAGGTCTCCCCCGGTCATTTCGAGCGCCTCCCTGGCAGCGTCACGACTGACACCCGTCCGGGTCGCGACGAGTTCTACGTCCTCGTCCGGGATTCCATCTGTGTCCGTCTCCTCAGCGGCTTCTTCCTGGTCGTCTGTCGTGCGTGCCTGGGTGTCGGGCTCTCCGACGATCTGGTAAGTTTGCTGACCTTGCGCGTTCATCACTTGGACCTCGGCGTCGGAGAAGACCAGGTCATTATCGGGCGTCCGAATGACGACTTCTTCAGCGTCGATATCCTCGATATCGATACCCATTTGCTCCATCATCTGCTTCATCTTGCGCGGGTTGAGTCCGCCACCGCCTCCTCCAAACATAGCGCAAAATTCACGCGTTGGGGTCAAAAGGGCTGCGTTGACGGGACCTCTCGAATTCAGTCGTTGGTTCCTTCTCGAATGGACACGGCAACACCCGTTTGAAACTGGTCCATCCCTGCTCCGGAGAGGTCGGCCTGTCCCACGCCCAACAACCTCTCCGCACTGTCGACGACAAGGACCTCGTCTCCCGGCCGAATGTGCTCATCGGCAGCGCGAACGAATTTGGCGAAAGCATTCCGTCCTTCACGGACATATGGCTCGCTCTCACTTCCCACTGTGACGCGGTAATCCGGCGTTGGGAGACCATCGACGAGCCGGTAGCCCCCCGCCACCCCGAGTGTGAGCCGGCCGTCTGTACGGTAGGTTGCGAGTCGACTGCCGTCTAATTTGATCTGACGTGGACGTCCCGAACTCGTATGTGTGACCGTCAGATCCGCGCCAGCCGGGAACAATGCCGCACCTGCCCGGGGGCCGAACTGGTATTCGGCGACGCGCCGGAGCAAGGTGTGATCGGTGGCCATTACCCGTTTCTGGGAGGTCAATACTAATAATCACTCGGTGGGGCGTGATACCACGACTCAATATTTATGATTTTAATCATCTATCATCTGGGTACAGTCAGTCGATTTTAGGGAGACTTATATGTATTCAGACCAATTTTGAACCGAGATATGAGTCGGACGAACCTACGGCAGATACTGCTCGGTGCCCTGTTACTCGTCGTCGGCAGTGCGGTGGTCCTCGGCGTCGGGTCGGGGCTGACAGCAAGCTTCCCCAAGATCGTTGCGAGTCTCGCCGCACTCGGTCTCGCAGCCGGTGCCCTGCTGGTCGGGACTGCCGATCCAGGCCGCCCAGTCTAAGCTGAATTCTTCGCCACGTTCCGTATTTTCTGGTGTTTGATCGTGTCGTGATCGACTAGTCAGTGGAGGATGTCGTATACACAGGCACTTTGGAGCCGCTGGTGTGGGGGCAACCAAATTTCTCCAGGCCCTGCACTCACCCTCGC
>CAZKGF010000015.1:5820-17603 GCA_964552115.1 uncultured Halobacteriales archaeon | reverse complement strand
GCCCGATCTCCCCACTATCCGCCAACTGGGTCGCCAATTCCAATAGCCGACGATGACCATGTGTCAGGGCTGCTGGCGAGACAGACGACGTCATCGTAGCCACCCCTGATACCTCTGCCCGGACCGATGTAGGCGGACAGATACAGCCAGCTTCGGGAAGGCCGCCATCGAGTATAACAACGGACGCCCCACATTCAAACTGTGGGGTCGTGGCGGATATCACACCGACATGGCCACGGGAGTTCTGGCTCGATCAGTCGACGCAGAACTCCACAAAATTCCGGAGGATACGGAGGCCCACCGTCCCGGATTTTTCCGGATGAAATTGAGTCCCGAAGACCGTTCCATCCTCATCCGCAATGACCGACGCGAAGTCGTGGCCATAATCGGTCGAGGCAACCATCGCATCTGGGTCGGCTGGGTCGGCGTAATACGAGTGAACGAAGTACACGTACTGGTCGTCGACGCCCTCGACGAGTGGATGGTCACGCTGCACCGAGAGCTTGTTCCAGCCCATGTGAGGGACGGTGAGGTCGTCCTGGAATCGCCGGTTTCGACCCGGGATGAGATCGAGTCCTCTGGCCTCCCCCTCCCCAGCGTGAACGGCCTCCTCACTCGAAGTCAGAAGCATTTGCATACCAAGACAAATACCGAACAACGGAGTTCCGGCAGCTGCGTGCTCCAGTAACGTGTCCCGAAATGGTCCAGCGTTTTCCATGCCTTCGCTGAATGCACCGACACCGGGCAAGACGATGCCGTCGGCGTCGTCGAGTCGGATCGGCTGGTCGGTGACGTCTACGGCCGCACCGGCACGCTCAAGTCCCCGTGTTACGCTCCGGAGATTGCCGAGGCCGTAATCGACGACCGCGATATCTGCGGTCGTCTGGTCCGTCACGTCCATACGCGGTTGTTCACGATGGCGGATGAAGTCAGTTCCCGTTCGTGCAAAGGTTGCGTCGCAGGATAGCCTCAGTTACTTTGGATCCGGGGCGCCAACATGTACGTCACCGAACCCTGGCCCTCGGCGATATCGAAGTGAAGTTTGACCGGGAACTCCTCGCCGAGTTCGATCGTTACTTCGGCTGCGGAGGGAATCGCCTTGTTCATGTCCTTGAGGTAATCGAGTGAGAACAATGACTCTGCCTCGCCCACGACCAAATCGATGAGGTCGCCGGCGTCGAGCTCGAGATTGACGTCGTCCGTGTCGCCTTGGGCTCTAACGTAGAAGACCTCACGCTCCTCGTCCACGCCCAATTCGATGTGGTCTGAGACCATGTCGGCTGCCGTCACTGCCCGGTCGATATCCCGTCCTTCGATGACGATCCTGGCAGGCAAATCGAGATCCGGGAGGTCAGGTTCCTCGCGGATTGATTCGGGATCGATCAAAGCGAGCGTGTATTCCAACCCGTCGATGGCGATTCGCAGCTTCCGCGTCTCCTCGTCGAGTTCGAGTTCGACCAGTTGGTCCGAGTCAGCCATCGCGGCGATATCTTTCAGGCGAACGAGATTGACACCGATCAAGCCGCCATCGGTCTCGTACGACTCGAAGGCCGCCGCATCGAGCTCCATATCCACCATCCCCACATTCGCCGGATCGACTGCCCGGATCTCGAGGCCGTCTTCCTCGAGGTGGATCTTGCATTCGTCCACCAGCACGCCCACAGAATCAAGCGTCGCCTGGAGCGTGTCCGCGCTCACGATGGCCTTGAACATCTTGGCCAGCGGTACGACCGCTTCATTTAAAAAGTGTTGAGGTATCGCTCTGGGCGGGTGCGCTTTCCGAACGCTGCGGGATCGCCGAAGGGAATTGAAGAGCGTGGCTGAGGAATATCACGTTGCAGTAGGAACGTCAGTAAGATCGGACTCTCGTCTGCGTCGAACAGGGCGGGATCGAGACTGATCGAGAATGCAGATCCAACGAGTCGGGGGCGTTCGAAGGACTGTCTCGTCTTTTGGTGTGCCGGTCAGTATATCCGATGTGCCTTTCCGGGCTGACCCCGTTCATCCTGTATGAATATATTTTCGCCAGCGACCCACAGTGCGAACATCTTACGCCAGTGGGTGTCCGCCCTATGACAGGGAAAGACGAGTACTACAACCGTTCTAAGCAGGAGGGGTATCGGGCTCGATCGGCCTACAAACTCCAGCAACTCGACGACGCTGCCAACCTTCTCGGAGACGGCAACACAGTCGTTGACCTCGGGGCGGCTCCGGGGGGATGGCTCCAAGTCGCCGCTGAACGAGTCGGCGGAGACGGGTATGTGCTCGGCGTCGATCGACAGCGAATCGATTCAGTCGATGAGTACGCCGCGACAGTCGAGACCGTTCGAGGAGACATCACCGAAGAGAGTACCCTCGAGACCATCGAAGAGACGGTCGAAACCGCAGATGTCATCCTCTCGGACATGGCACCTGAGATGAGTGGGGAATACGAACTGGATCACGCCCGTAGCATTCATCTCGCCCGGCAAGGGCTGAATATTGGCCTGGATGTCCTGACGGCCGGTGGGGACCTCGCAGTCAAGGTGTTCGATGGGCGCGACCTGGCCGACCTCGAATCGGACATGGAAGCAGAGTTCGAATACGTCCGCCAGATCCGTCCTGATGCCTCGAGAGACTCCTCCTCTGAGCTGTATCTCGTGGGAAAGGGTCGACTAACTGCCCCAATCCGACCGGGGGACGAGGTAACTGTCGAAATTATTGATACCGGACGAGAGGGCGACGGGATCGCCAAAATCTCTGGATATACCGTATTTGTGCCTGGTGGGCAGCAGGGTGACACAATACAGGTACGGGTCGACGACGTCAAACCCCAATATGGGTTCGCCCACCCTATCGAGGATTAACGTTCGCGGATCGCCGTAGGATCGAACCCTGTCCGTGAGTGAGCGAGTCCAACGACGGCGTAGACAAACGGCGTATCGACGACGGCAATACCGAGTTTGAACACGTACTGGCCGACCATCAATCCAATTGCCTCGGACCAGGACAACCCTTGGAACAGAACGAACGCTATCACAATGAATATCACCGTATCGAGTAGTTGGCTGGTCGCCGTCGACCCGATATTTCGAAGCCAGAGCGCGCGACCGCCGGTGTACGTACGAAGCCAGTCGAACGCGAAGACATCCCAATTTTGACTGACGAGATAGGCAACCATGGACCCGATGACGATACCAGTGCTCGCGCCGAGGACCGACGCAAAGGGGCTCTGTGTGACGGGCGAGAACTCGTAGATGGGTGCCGCAATCGTCACCCACGCAAGTGCGAGAAAGACGAAGTTCATGAGGAACGATACGTTGACCAACCGAGTCGCTGCCCGCCGGCCATACAGTTCGGTATAACAATCGGAGGCAAAGAACGTCACTGCGATTGCGATGACAGCCCCGGGAAGAATGATAGAATTCCCGGTGAGTGGGAGTGAAAATGGTAGCTGGAACGCTAACACTTTTGAAGCAGTTACTTGCGCAGTGACCAACGAGGCCACGAACACGGAGATTAACCCCAGGCGGACAATCGAGAGTTCAGCGGGGGTTTGCCGGAAGGCTTTACTCATCGTCGAGCCTCCCGTGGCGTTCGTCAATCCGGTCCAATTGATCCAAGGTTTTCCTGATCGAAGCCCTAATCGCTTCACTCCGATTCACGAACTTCGCATCCTGGCCTACGTGTTCGTCCAAATCCGAGAGTAGTTCACTCGGAACCTCGACACTAATCTTTGGCATAGCTGCTCAACCCTCCATAGGACTGGGGTGTGCCGCGTCTATCGAGGTGATCATACTATTCTCTGAGGATTAGTTCGAGAGTCTTCGGAAAAAGTCATCGGGTCTGCATCCCTTCAACCTGATCGAAAGTAACCCCCGTTTGTACCCAAAAAGACCTATTCGATTAGTCTGGGTTACCGATCGAGTGAGAATCATCCGTGTGGTCGTCGCCACGCATAGGGTCAGGATGATACCCAACGCTCGATACCTGGATCCGATTCGTCAGTTAGCTCACCCAGAATGCGGAATGGCCGCCAGAGAGTAATCGCCAGGACCGGAGAGCGATACGGTTTTCCCCGGCCGCCGAGAATCGGTGGCCAGAAATGCTTAGCCGGCAGTTCGTCCGGGAGAATCCAGACGTCGTACGGTCGGCTCTCGAGGCACGAGGGACGGCCGATGTCAACCTCGACGAACTCCTTGAAATAGACGAAACCTGGCGTGAACTAAAGGCAGAGGGGGACGAGCTTCGACACCAACGTAACGAGATCAGCAGTGAAATCGGGGAGTTGAAACAGCGGGGAGAAGACGAAGCGGCCGAACGCGCGATCGAGCGTTCGCAGGAACTCAAAGCCGAACTCGAATCCGTTCAATCCCGGGCAGCCAAACTCGAAGACGACCTCGAATCGCGACTCATGGCCGTCCCGAATATCCCCCAAGCTGAAGTCCCTCCTGGCGAGGACGAGTGGGACAACGAGGAGGTTCGGCGCGACGGGTTCGATGAACGGCGAGATCTCCCGGACACTGTCGTTCCCCATTACGATCTCGGAGAGGATCTCGAGATTATCGATTTCGATCGGGGGGCGAAGGTCGCAGGCGGCGGATTTTTCTTCCTCAAAGGCGATGGAGCCCGTCTGGAACATGCGCTGATCCAGTTCATGCGGGATATCCACCGGGAGCAGGAGTATACAGAGGTCTTTCCCCCGATACCGGTCCGGTCAACCGCGATGGAGGGGACTGGCCAGCTCCCCAAATTTAACGAGGACGCCTATCGCGTCGGCGGGGATGAACACGAAGCCTACGAGGACGATGACCTCTGGCTATGTCCGACTGCAGAAGTGCCCGTGACGAACATGTACGCAGACGAGATACTCATGCCGGAGGACCTCCCGCTCAAACACCAGGCCTATACGCCCAATTTTCGTCGCGAGGCAGGTGAACACGGGACCGAAACGCGCGGCATCGTTCGGGTGCATCAGTTCAATAAAGTTGAGTTGGTCAATTTCGTCGAACCAGCCAATAGTGACGATCGGCTGGGTGGTCTGGTCCAAGAGGCTGAAGCGGTACTCCAGCAACTAGAACTCCCGTACCGCGTGGTCGATCTGTGTGCTGGAGATCTGACCTTCGCAGCTGCCCGGACCTACGACATCGAAGTCTGGGCCCCTGGAGACGACATGGACTACGGCCCGGACGTCGGAGGCCGGTGGCTCGAAGTTTCCTCAGCCTCGAACTTCGAGGCCTTTCAGGCGAGACGGGCCGGAATCCGATACCGCCCCGAGCGCCACGCCAGCGCTGAGTATGTTCACACCCTGAACGCGTCGGGGCTCGCACTACCCCGCGTCGTGGTCGCTATCCTCGAGTATTACCAGAATGACGACGGGACAGTCACGATCCCTGAGGTACTGAGACCGTATCTCGGAGGGCAAGAACGCATCACAGGTCACGAACCGGTCGGTGAAGCAGCGGTCGGGGCCGGCGATCGGTCATGAACGGGGCTGGTAAACGATCTAGCCCAAGAACAGGTGGATCGCTGGGAAACGCCGATCAGCCCTCTTCGAGTTCGCTGTCGGTTGCGGACTCATCCTCGCCATCGGCTCGCTCGCCTGAGTTCGAGTGACTCCCTTCTCCGGAGTTTTCGTCCTCCGTGTTCCTCGACTGAGCCGCTATCTCGGCCGTAATTTCCTCCAAATCGGCCGCGCCTAACGAGTTCGGTCCCTGGACGGACGTATCTCCCTCAAACAATGCGTCTCCGTCTCGAGCGGCGGAACGAGGTTCGGCTGTCTGCTCGGTCGCCCGCACATACTCCTGCAGCTGTCGACGTTTCTCCGGATCAACGACGGCAGTCTCGATCGACGGAAATTCCGTTCCCTGATCAAGCGTACGTGGAGCGACAGGATCGGCAATCGCGTTCGCAGTCTGGAGCACGCCCTCGGCGTCCGAGCGCAACGACGCACCTCGTTGCTCCTCGTCGGTAGCATACGCACTCGCAGCCCCGGCCAACCACGCTACAGCAGCACCCATCGACCGCACCTTGGCCTCGACGAGTCGACAGTACGTGACGGCTCGCTCCTCATCGGCAAACCGAGCTGCGGAGTCGAAATGACTGGCCGCCTCGTCGAATGCCGTCCCAGCTTTCTCAAATTCGCCCTGGGCCACCAGCCAGTCCTCGGCCTCAAGGCCGTCCATTGCCGCGTCGAACGATCGCTCGCCCTCGTGGTACCGGTCGTGCCCGATTCGGTATCGGGCGATCGCAGCGTCGGACCCACCGATGGATCGAATCGCATCTCTGATTGCCTCGATGTCAGGTAGCACGGTCGGATCCGAACTACTCCACGTGTACGCGACCGTCCCATCTAGATCTAAGAGAACGACTGCCCGTTTTGTCTGATAGCCCACAGCCGACTCGGTGGCTACAGCGCCATACGCTGTGGCAGCATCTCCATCGGTGTCGGAAAGCAGGGTCAAATCAAGGTTGAACGCATCGGTGAAGGCCATATGGCTGAAGACGCTATCGCCTGAAATGCCGAATACGCAGAGGTCAGTTTGCATTGCCAGCAGGTCGAACTCGTCGAGATCGCTCCGATCCATTCCACATCCCGGATTGAAATCACCCGGATAAAACGCTAAGAGGACGATATCTCGGCCCACGTGATCTGCTAGATCGACCGTTGTGACTTCACCGTCGACGACGGCTGGCAGCGCGAACGTGGGCCCAGACGCCCCCTCTCCGATCATTGTCATCACAAACCCGTCGTTCTACTTAACTGTCCGGCCGGCCGGGCTTCTTTTGGTGGCCTGCACCCTACCGATACTGTGGAGCTGCACGTCCGATACGAAGGGGACGACGACCCGGAAAAATGTACGGCTCGACGCCTCGCGCAGTTCGATCTCGTGAGACTCCACGAGAGGCCTGCAGCCGTGCCCTCGGGGATCGTCCTTGATCCATTCGCTGATCAGGCATTGTCGCCAGCGGACGCAGATGCAGCGCGGCTCGTCGCCTTCGATTGCTCGTGGGAGACTGCTGAGGCAGAAGTATTCGATCTAGCAGGTTCGCGGCGGTCCCTCCCGTTTTTGGTCGCGGCAAATCCGATAAACTACGGAACGCCGTTCCGGCTCACGACAGTCGAGGCGCTGGCCGGGGCGTTAGTAATCCTCGGTGAACCGACCCAGGCAGAGCGGCTCGTGGAGGTCGTCAACTGGGGTGAGACGTTTTTGGACCTCAATGAAGAACCGCTCGATCGGTACGCCGCCTGCGCCGATTCCACCGAGGTGGTGTCCGTCCAATCCGACTATCTCGCTCAGCCCGAATGAACCCACCCGAGTCCATACGGAGTTGGTGAAATCGGGCTGCTGGGTAGGTCATCCGTCTGGTGTGGCGCATTGTACACTCCAGGAGCTACGTCATTCGGAGAATCCGGATAAAACAGCGACGCCAGAACCTGAATGTGATCGCGACCGACACCGAGTTCGAACTGGCCGCCGCCATAGAGGGAGATACCCCGATCCAGACAGTATTGGATGGAGTTGATGACCGATTCTACCGATCCAAACCGAGAAGGTTTGATGTTTATCCACGCTGGTTCGAAGGGGAGTGCCTGGATCGAATCGATATCGGAAATCGGTGCATCCCAACTGATCCGGGTCCGTGCAGGGTCGAGTATTGGTCGGGTTTCGGGAGTGAGTGTGGGATCTTCGATAATAGCCGAGGGGAATGCCGAAACGATTCGACGATAGAGATCGGGATCTGGTGGATTGTCAACGGCTGTGCCCTCGTAATGGCCCTTGAGATCCAATATCTCGACGACGCCAAGGTCTGCCAAGCTGGCGATGAGATCGGCATCCCATTCCGCAGTTGGGTCGAGTTTGAACTCGAGATCAGGATTTGCAGCAAGTAAATCACGCACTCGGTCAATGGACGGCGTCTCATCTGTCCCGGAATCGCCAAGCCTCGTCGAGACGACAAACCGCACAGGCTCGTACTGCCGTCCCAGCACTGACCCCAGTGTGGTGTCGGCCTGGCGAAGTGCGAGATCAAGTCCCGCACTTTCCAGTGCCCATCGGCGATACTTTCGTGCGGCCGGTCGCTCCGGTGGGTCCGACCACACCTCGAGGTCGTCAAGCCGATCGGAATACGACTCGAACGTATAGGTCCCCTCGAGTGAAGAGACAGGAATCGTCCACTTGTCGTGATCGGCCTGGTCGTAACTAACGTCCTCACCCCGTCCGGTAACCCCGCCGCCAGTCAATGCGAGTTCGGTCGTGACCCGAGTAAACCCGCTGGTCGTCTCACTCGATAACTGACGGCAGTCGACGCTGTCCACAAACATCTCGAGTGACCCAATGCGGTCGTCCATACCTGGTGGTCTGCCCCGTCAGTCAAGAGTCCTCTCCCCCAGACGAGTCGAACAGGAACCCTTAACCCCGCCTGCCCGCACGTTCGACCATGGCGAGGTTCGACAAGGCGGAGGACCGCATCTTCACGAAGCAAATTTGTATGCGGTGTAACGCCAGAAATGCGGAACGCGCGTCGCGGTGTCGCAAGTGTGGATACTCCAAACTTCGACCCAAGGCGCGGGAACCCCGAAGTGCCTGATCTCTTGCCGGCTAAGCAGCGCCGGTCGTAGATCGAACTCGGGCGAATAATTCGAATTTTATAGATAATTAGCGATCATTACGATTTGGGAGTGGGTGAACGCCACGTATTTGTACGTCTCGGCACTAATATTGTGCATGACTACAGTCCCCTCACAACCATCGAAATCGGAGGGAGATCCAGAGCAGAAGATGACGCTGTTCTGCTTCGAGTGTGGACATGAGAGCCCTGTTGACGGCGATTGGGTCTGCCGCTCTACCGACTCCGCCGTCGCATATCACTGTCCGAACTGTGGCACGAAATTGACTGAGCGGTCCAGTGGAGACGTCGATGAACAACCGACGGCAATGGACCGCGCTCTCCGACGCCGAATTAGATGGATACTCACCGGGATCCATACAACAGTGCGAAATTCCATGCTTCTCGGTTGGCCCAGCATTCCCCGCGCTTCCGGGCTACGCGCCACGCTCGTCCGGAAACGATGCGACGGCTCACGGTAAGAAATCCGTCGAATCGCTCTTCGTCGTTTATTCCTCAGGATACTTCGGTTCCCGACGCTTTGCACGTTCGAGCGCTCGCTCAACAACAGCGTGTACGTCGCCATGATACACCCCACCATGGCCACTGTACATGTGTTCAATAGTCGGGGGGAGTCTGGCTAAGAGGGCCTCAATACTCTCTATCAACCGTTCTCGGCTTTGATCGGGACCATCGGTCCGGCCGAAACTTCCACCCTCGAAGGCCCCATCGTCATGAACCACGACATCCCCAGAAAACAGCGTCTCGGTCCCCACGAACGCCAAGTGATCGGGTGCGTGACCTGGCGTGTGGACGGATTCGAACTCGGTTGAACCGATAACTACCTTGTCGCTATCCTCGAGACTGTGAGTTCTGTGGGGGTGTGCAGCATACGCAAAGCATTCGGGGTTAAACGCCTCGACTACCGCCTCCAATTGCTCGACGTGATCCCCGTGTTGGTGCGTGAGCACAACCCGATCCAGGGAATCCACGTGATCGAGTACCGCGTCGACGATTCCGTTCATCGAGCCGGCATCGATCAATGTCGTTTGCTCCCCCGGAACCAAGAACACGTTACAGGTGAATACGTCGGCATCCGCAGTCAAGTGATGCACGTCCATACCTGATACAGCAATCGGCCGCGGCTTCAAAGTGAGGGGCTTGTACAATCACTTTCACCCCGCCATGCGAACCCCTTAGGCGACTGCCGTCGGTGACCAAGTCGTGCCAGACCAGGTCGAGTCGCATCCAGAGGTCCCCGTAGCCGAGCGGTTACCCGACTTTGTGCAAGCGTTTTCGTTCGATCGATTCAATCGGATACAATCCGCTACCCTGCCAGGATTACTGGAAACCGACGAGAACGTAGTTGTCAGCGCACCGACTGCCAGCGGGAAAACAGCCATCGCAGAAGTTGCTATTTGTGAGACGCTCCGAGCAGGCGGGACCGCATTGTTCCTTGCGCCCTTACGTGCACTAACGAACGAGAAAGAACGCGAGTGGGAGCGCTTCGAGGCTCTCGGGTATTCGGTCTACGTCGTCACCGGTGACCGAGAACTCCATCCTCGTCGTGCTGAACGAGCGGACATCTTGTTCATGACGCCCGAAAAGGCCGACTCGGCCACGCGGAAACACGATTCCAGACGGTATGGGTTCGTGACCGACGTGGACTGTTGTGTGATCGACGAGGTTCACTTGCTCGATTCGGAGCGACGTGGCGGAGTTCTGGAGGTTACTATCTCGCGACTTCGGCGTCTTTGTTCGCCGCGGATTATTGCGCTCTCCGCGACGATGCCCAACGTCGATGACGTCGCCGACTGGCTCGATGCCCCGCCCGAGACGACGTATTCGTTCGGTGAGGAGGCACGACCAGTCCCACTCGAGGCTGACGTAACCACATATCAGCGCGGTGAAAACACCTTTGCTGACAAGTATCGCCGCCTGTACCGGGCGCTAGATATCGTCAAACCTCACCTTCGAGACGACGGCCAGGCCCTCGTATTCGTCGCATCCAGGCAAGATGCCGTTCGCGCAGCCGAGGCCGCTGTCGACGAATTGGCCGACCAGGATCTCGATCTGAGTGCCAGGGGGGACTACGACGTCCACACCGACGCACAGGAACTCAGTCACGAGACGCTCGGGGAGACGGTACTCGACGGAATCGGTTTTCACCACGCCGGATTGTCCCAGTCCGACAAGGAGCGTATCGAAACGTGGTTCCGCGATGGGCCGATCCAACTCCTCTTTTCGACCTCTACATTGGCGTGGGGAGTAAATCTGCCAGCCCGGTGTGTTGTAATCAGAGACACGAAGCGCCACGATCCCCTGAACGGGGAAGTCGACGTGAGTCCACTCGACATCCTCCAGATGCTCGGACGGGCCGGTCGACCTGGATACGACGACCGGGGATACGCCTGGGTAATTGCCAACCCGAACGATGCGGACCGGTACCGCCGGTTACTCAAGGACGGGACGGTAATTGAGTCGCGACTCGCCAGTGAACTCGCCGGTCACCTCAATGCAGAGATAGCTCTGGGGATGGTGAGCGACGTCGATGCGGCCATGGACTGGCTTGGGACGACATTCTACTACGTACGTGCCCACGACGATGCGACATACGACAGTGGTCAAGCCCTTCGTGATCGCGTTGAACGCGTCCTTTCCAGACTCGTCGAAAACGGTTTCATCGAACAAGACGGTACGAATCTGGAGCCCACGGGGCTCGGACAATTGGCTTCGAAGTTCTATATCCACCTCGAGACGGCGCGACGGTTTGCAGATCTGGCGGCGTCAGAGACTGTAAATACAGAAACCATATTACGTGCCGTTTCCCAGGCGAAAACGTTCGAAAGTGTTAGCGCGAGGGCAGCAGAGACTGAGGCGATCGATACGATTCTCGGAGAGCAAGCATCGGAGTTGAGCGGAGGTCAGCGAAAAGTCCTCGCAATCCTCAAGGCAGAGATGGACAACAGCAACCCAGGTGCCCTCGCGAGTGACGCTTGGGTGATTCGGCAGAATGCCTTGCGACTGTTGGGTGCCCTTCGGGCAATCCTCGATAGATTCGGCACAGCCCACGAGGCGAATTGTGCAACACGTGTCACGGCGAGAATCGAGACAGGAGTCTCCGAGAACGCAATCGGCTTGACGGCGATCGAGGGGGTCGGCTCTCAGCGAGCGAGAAAGCTCCAGAATGCCGG
>CAZKGF010000015.1:0-5720 GCA_964552115.1 uncultured Halobacteriales archaeon | reverse complement strand
TGACGGCGATCGAGGGGGTCGGCTCTCAGCGAGCGAGAAAGCTCCAGAATGCCGGCATCGATTCCCCCTCCGCAGTTCGCACCGCGGGTGTAGACGGCCTCAAAGCGGCCGGGCTCAACGACACGGCAGCGTCGAACATCTATACCCGCGCAACATCGCTCCCCCAACTCTCCGTCGATTGGGGACCGCTCCCTGCCGAAATTAGCCACGGTCACCGTGAGTTGGTCGAAATACCGATCGAGTCTGTCGGAACCGATACGAAAGCCGGTGTTCGAGTAACAGCAAACGGTCTTCAAATGACCGAGACGGACACTCACCTCGGCACTGTCGCGGTACCCATCGCGTTGTATGGAGCGGACGAATCGTCCGTAACAATTGCTATCGAGATTGTGTTTCCTACCCTCCCTCTGAAACCGTTCAGCACGAGTCGGACGGTAGAGATCAGAGACGACCAATAGATCACCCCTGGTCCGCGGCATCTGGATCGGTTGGAGCGCAGCGCTCCTGTCGCTAGGCCAAGGCAGACGCCAGTATAATTGTCGAACTCCCGCAGACAACCTTCTATCACGGAGGAAGTGAGAGTCGCTCACTCAGACCAGTGGGCCACTCGCGGACGCCCGCTGAGCGACGGAGGTTACCATTCTGCACATCCGGGACATCACCTCCCCCTTGGCCACAACCCAATCCGCTTGCTGCATGGGAAGTACAACACAGACCAAGCCACTGAAACAAACGCATAGATGCCAATAAAAGATATTAAGCTCATAGAGGAAGTTATAAAATAACGGTAAAAACAGTGTGAAACGAGAGTAGAGGATAAAACGTTCCGCGTTATTAGTAAAACGTCATTCGAATCACGTAAAACGAGTCGCAGTTCTGGCCGGCAAGGTGAAACGAATCGAAATCCTCCTAGGAGTCTGCGGATTATATTGGCGCCGAGCAAGTACTAACTCGCGAGGAGGTCCACAGTGGTTGGCAGGAACCGAACCCGCGTCTCAGGCCTGGCTGCTAGCCGGGGCCAAGCGGGGGCTCAACCCTCCCCTGGGTCCGGACCGTGGTCAGCCCGACAACAACCCGGCTGTCCCCCACCTACGGGGGTTCCCGGCCGCCCCCCACCAGCGACCGGGGACGATTGCCACCAGGACTAACATCCGTCTCGATCACAGCCGCATTCGTCGGTGCCGCTTGGGATGCGGGTTCATCCACTGCCGCTCTCTGTGGGACACTCCTCGACCGGTCACCCCACCAAGACGTATCGCCACCGAACATCGATCCACCGCGGCTTCGAGTCCGTTTGGCCACGCATCTTGCGTGGTCACTTTTGAGAAGGTCTCTCTCGTGAATCCGACCGGCATCGGGTTACCCTTTCCATAGTAGAACCAGTACCGCCAGGAATTTGCCGACTGCGTCCCCGAATTCAGGGTATGGACGGCTATCTAGAAGGTGACCACGTCCGAGCCAGCACCTCGGCCCGGGAGCAGTTTTATGATGCCCGAGGATATGGCCATCCGGATGACGGAGAGTTGATTCTGGATCCGGTCGAGGCTGCACATCTCCTCTTCCGTGGTGACCTCGCCAGTGTCGATGGGCGCGGCTTTCGCGAATTTCTCTCGTCCGACGCCGTCTCTGCAGTCAACTTCCTGGTCTATCGGGATCTCCGTGAGCGGGGATTTTACCTCTCGCCTGCCAGACCAGCATGGGTTCCTCAGGCGAATTATACGTCCGAGAACTGTGATTTCATCGTGTATCCTCGTGGCGAAGGACCCTGGGACGAATCAGTGGCCTACCGTGTCCGTGCGGCAAGCGAACGTGCATCTCTGCCCGCCGACCAGATCCTCAGTCTGGCCGACGGTCAGACAGCCGATGGAACCGGTGTGCTCGCCGTGGTTGATGAAGAAAGTGAACTCACGTTCTTCGAATTATCCGAAGTTACACCGAGTGGCGAGACGACAATCGACCTTCCGACCGGTATCGACGCCGACCTTTTGGAAGACAGGGTCATTATTGCCTCACCACCGGACAAACTGTACACACAGGCCTTTTACGGCCAGCGTTTGGGTGACACTGGCGAAACGATTCATCTTTCGTTGGTCGAGGGAGCGCACCTGGCCCAAAAAGGTACATTGCGGATCGGTCCCGGTGATTCAGGCATCGTAGCTCGGGGTCGATCAGTAGAAGGGGAGCGGTTCGACCGGCGTCTCAAAGTATACTCGGCGCTACGAGAGGCTGGAATCGTCCCAAAAACAGGGTACAAATTTGGAGCCGATTTTCGGACCTACGCAGCAGTGACAGACGTCTCGAACCTCGGCCATTCAGAATGGTTAGTCCGCGTCGTGAGAAGTGCCCATGATTTTGAACCACGAGATCTCGCGTTGGATGTGAGAATGGCACACGGGGTTCGAAAGCAAATGATCTATGGTCTCACTGGAGAAGAGACCCTTAAGTGGCTGTCTGTCGGTCGGCTCAGACCCTGAGCACTGGTCACGAAGCGAGACCTGGGAAACCGGAGAAAACGAACGCTTTTTGCGGGTGTCGCTGCCACGTGGGAACAACCGATGGCCCCCCAGGATCATGCTGTCGAGGACCGGAAAGCGGCGACCGATGGTGGCACGGATGCTGCCGGAGCCGACGAGGTTGTCTTAGATCCCTGGGGTTCTTCCACTGTAGCCGATTATCGCAAACTGTTCGAGGAATTCGGAATCGAGTCCTTCGATGATGTCCTCCCAGCCGTCCCAGAACCGTTCGCTCTCATGCGGCGTGGGGTCATCTTCGGGCATCGAGACTATCGGCCAGTCGCCCAGGCCATGCGATCGGGCGAGCCATTTGCCGCCCTTTCGGGGTTTATGCCTACAGGCGACCCCCACATCGGACACAAGCTCGTCTTCGACGAAATTATCTGGCACCAGCGCCGTGGCGGCGACGCGTATGCACTCATCGCGGACCTCGAGGCCCACAGCGCTCGGGGACTCACTTGGGAGGAGATAGACGCGCACACGCGCGACTATATCCTCTCACTTCTCGCTCTTGGCTTCGATCCAGAGGCGGGGACGCTATATCGGCAGTCGACCAACCGTGAGGTTCAGGATCTCGCCTTCGAACTCGGAATCGAGGCGAATTTCTCGGAATTGCAGGCGATATACGGGTTCGATGGCGAAACCGACGTCTCTCACATGGAGTCGGTCGTGACCCAGGTAGCGGACATTCTCTACCCCCAACTCGATGAGCCAAAACCAACCGTTATTCCTGTAGGGCCGGATCAAGACCCTCACGTAAGACTTGCCCGGGACCTTGCTGCTCGGGTTCGGTACTTTGGCGTGACCGAGGCATTCGCGAGTTTCGAGGCTGGTCCCGAGGAACGGACACTTCTAGCCAGCGTATTCGATGAACTCAACGACCCATCCACTGACGAACCAGTTCGCTGTGCCGAGGCAGCGGCGTACATCGAAGAGAGTGCTGAGGCTGGTCGCCCGTCGACAACGACACGGACTCGAGAATCGACAGTGTCACTGCTGCGAGAAGCCGGAGAAGAGCCCTTGCGGCCTCGCGTTCGGTTTCTCGACCGCAACGCTACGGAGACGGCCTTTACCGCGCTGATTGAAGCGATCGAGGGAGAAAAGCGTGTTTACCAGAATCACATCGATGCCTTCGACCTCGACCGGGAACAGGCAGAACAATTGGCCCGGGAAGTCGAAGTCGAACACGGCGGCTACGGCTTCGTTCCGCCCTCGTCAATTTACCACCGTTTCATGACCGGCTTAACAGGAGGAAAAATGTCTTCGTCGGTGCCAGCCAGCCATATTAGTCTCTTGGACGACCCCGCAGATGGAGCGGCCAAAGTCGAGGCGGCCACGACGGGGGGTCGCGAAACGGCTGAAGAACAACGTCGTCTGGGAGGCGAGGCGGACGAATGTCCGGTCTACGAGCTCTATGCATATCTCCTCGCAGGCGAAGACGACGACTTCGCCACGAAAGTCTACGAGGAGTGTGTCGGCGGGGAGCGACTGTGCGGGGACTGTAAAGCCCAAGCGGGAGAGTTGATGGCGGAGTTTCTCGAAGACCACCAAGAAAAACGTGCAGAGTGGGAAGAGAAACTCGAGGACATCGATATCGAAATCGAAAGTCCACGCAAACGGGCCTAATAAGTGAGTAACCGACCCCATTTGCCCGAGACCCTGTCTTAGCCTTCGAGGTGGCACATACTGAGTGGATATAGATCGGCCCGTTGCAAAAGTGAACCCGGGTTCCGAGCTCGTCCTAGCCCCGTAAACATCAAACGAGGGAAGCCCCCGCGGGCGGGGTCCAATACGGTAATAGGGAAATGCAGAATGTTTTTGACGAAGCACGTGGACCTCACACACATGGCACCCGACCCCTCGAATGGGGACCTACGACGTCTCTTTACTGGGTCGGGCGTCTTTTTCGCCTAACCGGGTGGTGGAAGCCGTGGAGGGACGAGCGTTCCTCGACGTCGAAACCGCCCCCGGCCCGAGTGAGAACCGTTAACTGAGCGTCCAGCCGTCTACCATACCAACGAGGACCACATGACCACCACTTTGCCCGCGGCCCAGGCTGCCCTTCTGGAGTCCGCGAGCCCGGAGGAGTATCGCCCACTGACTGAAGTGGCCGATGAGGCCGATCTCTCACCAGAGCGTGCGAGGCGTGCGGCCTTCGAACTCAAGGGAGCAGGCCTCGTTTCTGTCGAACAATCCACCACGGAGCAGGTCGAGCTCACCCCTGAAGGGGCTGAATATGCCGACGAGGGACTTCCTGAAGTTCGGCTCTATGAAGGTGCCCACGAAATTGGCGCCGTTGAGGATGCAGTCCCGCTGGGCGAAGCAATTCAAGCAGCAGGACTCGGTGGAGATGCGGTCGATATCGCACTGGCAAACTTCGCCAGGAAGGAGTACGGGACAATCGACGATGGTATCATCACCATCGACGACAGTGCAGACCCAAGCTCCGACGACGAGGCCATTGCTCTCGACGTCATAGCCGCGCAAGAAACGGTTGACGACGATTCCGTACTCGATGAGCTGGGGCGGCGAGGGCTGGTCGAGACAGACGCCGAAACATCCACGCTCGTCCGCGTGACTGACGAGGGAGTTACAGCCCTAATGAGCGGAATCGAGGTTCGAGACACTGTTGACCGAGTAACTCCCGAGATGTTAACCTCGGGCGAATGGCGAGATGTCGAATTCGCCGAGTACAACGTGGAAGCAGACGCAGCCCAACTCACCAGCGGGAAAGAACACATCCTCCGCCAGACCGCCAACCGAGTGAAAGACGTGCTGGTCGGGATGGGCTTCAAGGAGATGGAGGGGCCACACGTCGACGCCCAGTTCTGGATTAACGACTGTCTATTCATGCCCCAGGACCATCCCGCCCGGACCCACTGGGACCAGTTCGCTCTGTCTCAGCCAAGTGAAATCGACGATCTGCCCGATGAACTAGTGGAGCGGGTCAGGTCGGCCCACCGCAAAGGTGTCGGGGAGGACGGTGAAGGCTATCACTCGCCGTGGACCGAAGAGACAGCTCGACGGTTGGATCTCCGTGGTCACACCACCTCGCTTTCGATGCGCGTTCTCTCCGGGTATCAGGAGGGTGAATTGGAGCCACCCGAGCGTTACTTCAGCGTCGAAAAGGTCTATCGGAACGATACGTTGGATCCGACTCATCTCCTCGAATTCTTCCAAATCGAAGGGTGGGTAATGGCCGACGGA
>CAZKGF010000014.1:0-20671 GCA_964552115.1 uncultured Halobacteriales archaeon | reverse complement strand
CTGTGGGTGCAGGTGTTCGGGTTACCGACAATACCACAGTCTACCGGGTGTCCATCAATCGGAGTGGACAGGAATGACAGACGACGGGCGAACACGCGACTCGCCGCATGCCTGGCCAGTCGTGGAGTCCGTAGTAGAGTACGAAACTCCCTGGTACTCAGGTGGGTATGACCTCGTCGAGCAACCCGATGGGTCCCAAAAACGGTACTATTGGGCCGAGTTGCCGCCAGCGGCTGTTATCGTCGCACGGACGGAAACGGACGTGGTCATGGTGGATCAATATCGTCCCGCAATCCGCGAACAGTGTCTCGAACTCCCGGCCGGACTGCTCGAGAACGGAGAGACCTATACCGAGGCCGGCGCCCGAGAGCTTCGCGAAGAGACCGGATTCCAGGCTGCGGGCGTTTCGCTCCTCGAGGAGACGTGGTGTGCGACCGGGATCCTTCGTCACCGCCGAGGCCACGTCTTCGCCGAGGGACTCGAACCGGCGGAGTCAGCGTTAGATGACAACGAATTCCTGACAGTCAGAACGGTGCCAATCGACGAGGCGTTGGCGGTTGCCCGTCGGGAACCGACTAACGACGCCACGCTGGAGGGGCTGTTGCTCGCAACGGAGGAAGGGTTAATACCCTGACAGACGTCACTTCACTCGTATGTTGCTGGACACCGGTAAGGAGGCTCAGTCCGTCGGATATTCGGCGTCCAGTACGTCATCTTCACTCGTCCCATCCACGTCGTCCGGACTGACGCTACCCGTCCGGTAGCCAGCCAGGTCTAGAGTCACGTGGTCAAAACCAAGGTCGCCAATGTGATCCCGAGCCGCGGTTGCAAAGGCCGGGTTCAGGGCCGTCTCCAGTTCGTCCGCCCCCACCTCGATCCGTGCCAAGCCGTCGTGATCCCGGACGCGAAACTGCTCGAATCCCCACGTTCTGAGGAGTCGCTCTGCTTGTTCGACCCGAGAAAGCCGTTCTTCTGTGACGGATATCCCGGTCGGGATGCGTGAAGACAGACACGCCATCGACGGCTTGTCGGCAACTGAGAGATCGTAGCTTCGTGCAATTTCTCGTACCTCGTCCTTCTCGATCCCGTGTTCGAGCAACGGCGAGTACGCGTTCAATTCCTCGACCGCACGGAGACCTGGCCTGTGGCCACTACCCGGATCACTCGCATTCGTTCCGTCACAGACCGTCTCGATCCCTAACTCGCGTGCCCGATCGAACATTGCGGACAGCCGCATCGATCTGCAGTGGTAGCATCGGTCGTCGTCGTTGCGAACGAATGCGTCGCTTTCGAGTTCGGAAAACGTGACTTCCTCGTGTCGGATGCCGATCTCCTCGGCGACACTCCTGGCGTCGGCGAGTTCTGCAGCGGGCAACGTTTCGCTCCGTGCGGTACAGGCAACGGCATCAGCGCCCAATGCGTCGTGCGCCAGAGCGGCGACGACACTCGAATCCACGCCACCCGAAAACGCGACTAAAACCCCATCCCTGTTTGCGAGGTCGTCCCGGACGGCGGTGAGTGTCTCACCGACAGTATCGACGCCCATGTCATACGGTTTCGGTCGGACGGAGAAAAGCGCGTCGCGTCTGAATCTATCCGGTTTCGAGTGGATCGATCGCAATGTCCATTTCTACTCCCTCGACGCTCCATGTTTGCCGGTAGCCATCGGTAACCGGCCCGGTTTCTGCGGCCCGGACCTCTTCAGCGATCAACTCCTCATGATCGGCAACCAGATCCGCGACGCGGTCATCATCGATATGGTATTCCAAACGAACGCGACGATCCATGTCGAGCTCGAGTTCCTTCCGCATTTCTTGGACCCGGCGGATGACTTCTCGCGCGTAACCCTCACTCTCTATCTCCGGGGATAGCGTGGTGTCGACGTACACTACGCCGCCACCATCGTCCATTTCAAACTCCGAGGCCGTGACGCCCTCGGGCGGTTCTCGACGGAAAGAAACCATCGAGTCGGTGAGTTCCACCGGTTCGCCCAACGTCGTAGACACGGCATCTTCCAATGCAGGAAGTGTGGGCTCCGCCACTCGGGCGTCGTTGAGTGCCTCCATGACATTACGGGCCTCGTCGCCAAAGGCCGGTCCCAGTTCACTCATGTCGGCCTCGCCCGAATATCGCAGCGCTCCCCAGTCTTCGGAGGGCCCAACGATCGTAACCGAACGTGCATTGAGGCGATCCCCCACGAGGTCGCGATGGGCTCGGACCGCGTCCGCTACGGTATTGCTATCCGTATCCACCACGACCTCCGAGACAGGCCAACGCAGTTTCCGCCCAGCCCGCTGTCGAGCGTTCGATCCAGCCTCTTCGACTGCCCGAACCACGCTGATATCTGCTTCCAGTTTGGGGTCTCGAAGCGCTGCATCGGCGTCCGGCCAGTCACACATGTGCACCGTCGGATGGCCCTCGTCACCAGTGATAGCACCATAGAGTTCTTCCGCCACGAACGGAGTAAACGGAGCGAACAGTGCCCCAGTCCGTTCGAGGACGCGATACAGCGTGGCATACGCAGCCCGCTTCGACGGGGAGTCAGCCTCGTCCCACATGCGTTCTCGAACGACCTGCACGTAAAACCGAGAAACATCTTCGATGACGAAGTTCAAGAGAGTGTCAACAGCCCGATGGTTTTCAAAGTCGTTCATGGCCCGGGTCATCTCTTGGATCGTTGTTTGGAGTCGCGAGAGAATCCACTCGTCGACAATTTCGAGGGTCACATCATCGAGCGTCGTCGTTGACGGATCGAAACCGTCGGCGCGCATGTATGGAAGCGGAAATCGCGTCACGTTCCACAGAATATTCAGTCGTCGTTCCATTTCTGCAGTCTCCTCCCAGGAGAAGTTCATGTCCTCTCCCTGTGGAGTGACCGACAGCAGGAACAGCCGCATCGGGTCCACACCGTGGGTCTCGATGACCTCGTGTGGGTCGACGAAGATCCCTTTCGACTTCGACATGCCCCGCCCGTCGGGCATATTGGCATAGCCGTGCATCAGGACGGTCTCGTACGGGATTTCACCAAGTGCGGCAGTACTCATACCCAATTGTGACCAAAACCAGCCGCGAGTCTGGTCGTGGGCCTCTAAAATCAAATCAGCGGGCCAGAGACGTTCGAAGTCCTCGGTGTGTTGGGGATATTCCACAGTTCCCCAGGTTGCGACAGACGAGTCCAGCCAGACGTCGAAGACATCTTCGACACGTGTGTGGACGACCCCATCTTCTGTTATCGTAAGGTCGTCAACTGTCCCCTTGTGCAGGTCGACGGATGTCGGATCGATGTCCTGGTCTACACGCTCGGCAAGCTCCGTTCGGTCCCCAATGACGACGACCGAATCCATCGAACCGTCCCACTCCTCGGGCGTCCAGATCGGGATGGGGATCCCCCAGTACCGTTGGCGAGAGACGTTCCAGTCCGGAGCCTCTTCGACGAAGTCTCGAAACCGATTATCCCGGGCCCACTGTGGGTACCATTCGGAGTCTTCGATATTCGCGAGTAATTCGTCTTTGATGTCCGTGACCGTGATGAACCACTGGTCGGTAACAATCCGGACGATATCGGTGTCACATCGCCAACACTGTCCCTCACGAACGGAATGTCCCGTTTCACTCGCGAGCAACCGTCCTCGGTCGTCCAAATCCTCGATTATCGACTCGTTCGCATCCCGAACGAACTGGTCGGCGTACTTGCCTGCAGCGGCCGTAAACCGACCGTCGCTCCCGACAGGGCAAAACACCTCCAGACCGAGTTCCGCCCCCCGCTCGAAGTCCTCCTCACCATGGCCAGGCGCAGAGTGAACGAGACCGGTCCGGTCGGCTTCGACATAGTCTGCTGTATACACTTGGAGCGAGTCAGCGCCTGAGGCATGGTCGGGGACGGCGTCGGCGAGTGGATGCTCGTAGTTCCACCCGACGAGGTCGCCTCCAGTGTACGTCTCAGCGATTTCGTAGTCCTCGTAGCGGCCGGCGGAGAGCACGTCCTCCAGGCAGGGTTTGGCGACGTACAACCGGTCGGTCTCACCGTCTCTCATCGCGTCGACGGCCACGTACTCCAACTCTTCGTCGACAGCAACGAATGTATTCGCGACGATCGTCCACGGCGTGGTGGTCCAAATAACCAGAGAGCCTGGTCGATCGGCCAACGGGAACGTGACGTAAATCGAGGGTTTGCCCACGTCGTGGTATTCCACTTCGTTGTTGGCGATCGCAGTCTCACACCGTGGACACTGGTTGATCGACCGTTTTCCCTGTTCGACAAGCCCTCGTTCGTGCGCTTGTTGAAACCCCCACCACGCGGCCTCCATGTAGACGGGATCGACAGTCCGGTAGGGATTGTCCCAATCCATCCAGACGCCGAACGATTCGAAATCAGACTGGAGACCCTCGAGTTGGGCCTCGGCAAACTCCTTGCATTCGCGAATGAAGTTCTCCTCTCCAAACTCTTCGATATCCTTCTTGTTTTCGAACCCAAGTTGCTCCTCGACCTGGGTTTCGATCGGGAGGCCGTGCATATCGTACCCGGGACGGTCGGTCACGTCGTAGCCTGACATTCGGAGGTACCGGATATAGAGGTCCTTGAGGGTCTTGTTCCAGGTGGTACCCATATGAGCCGACCCCGATGTATACGGGGGGCCATCGACGAAGAAGAACTCCTCACCGTCCGCTCGATGGGCCCGGGTCCGTTCGTACGCGTTAATCGCATCCCAGTAGCTGAAGACCCGGTCTTCGACAGCATCCGGGTCATACTGGTCAGCGAGGGCCTCGAATCTGCTCATGTCAGTCCCAATTTCGGCGGGATTAAAGACGAATCGGTTGGACTGCCAACTCAGGCCGTCTTTACCTGGTCGGCAAATCGCTCCCGAACTTTGTCCACTTTCGGTTGGGCATGCATGCGACAGTACGCATCCTCCGGGTTGTTTGCGAAGTAGTCCTGGTGTTTGGGTTCTGCCTCGTAGAACCGCTCCAGAGGTTCAAGTTCGGTCACTAAGTAGTCCTCGTATTCATCCGCGATAGCGTCAATATACCGGGCCGCCAGATCGCGCTGTTCGTCATCGTGATACAAAATGATAGAACGATATTGCGATCCGACATCTGGCCCTTGTCGATTGCGCTGGGTCGGGTCGTGAATCGTAAAAAACACCTCCAGCAGGTCGACGTACTCGATTTTCGACGGATCGTATTCGAGTTGGACGACCTCTGCGTGTCCCGTTGTCCCACTGCAAACCTCCGCATAACTCGGATCCTCGGTGTGTCCCCCTGCGTAGCCGGATGTGGCCGAATGAACGCCAACGAGTGCATCGAACGCGGCCTCGACACACCAAAAGCAGCCGCCCCCGAATGTCGCGCTATTTTGTTGTGAGGTCATACCATCTACTGGGAACTCCAATCCAAAGTACGTGGCGTTCGGCCCCTGACTCGGCCACGAAGTGCCGAAAACCTCCAATGGCCTGGGGAGAGAACCGCTTGTATGGCCCAGGATTGCATTTTCTGTGGTATCGTTGACGACGACATTCCGTCCCGTCGAGTCTACGAGTCGGACGACGTACTCGCCTTCCTGGACGCCAATCCCTTGGCAACAGGGCACACGCTCATTATTCCGAAATCTCACTATGCCCGACTGCAGGATCTACCGGCCAATACAGGGGCTTCGTTCGGCCAGGCGTTGACGACGGTTCCTCCAGCGGTCGAGACAGCAGTCGATGCACCTGCAACGACTGTCGCTGTGCACAACGGGGAAGTAGCGGGCCAGGAAGTCCCCCACGTCCACGCCCACGTCGTGCCCCGAACTGAGGGTGACAGAGCAGGCCCGATCCATAGATTGTTCGATTCGCGCCCCGACCTGAGCGAGGAGGAACTCGACGATATCACCCACTCGATCGCCGAGAACTGTTAGTGAACCACACCTTTTTGGAGTTGTAGGTCCGACATATTTTCATGTCAGCTGACACGTTGGCTGTCGTCGGCGCAGTAGGCGGCGCAGGAACGACGCGAATGACCGTCGAGGCTGCCGGCCTCCTCGCCCGGACGGATCGGGACGTAGCGATTCTCGATGCGGCCTTTGCGACCCAAGGGCTGGCGCGGTATTACGACGGCCGCATCGACCCTGACTTTACCGCAGTCCTTACTGGTGAAGCCACGTTAGAAGATGTCTTCGTCCCGCTGAACGTACAGGCGCCGGGCACAGTCCATATTGCACCGGCGTTGGCGCCCCTCGACCGATACGGCCGCGCAATGACTGCCAATGCCGCACAGGAATTTGAACGACAAATCGCCGGTGCCGAATTAACGCACGATGTTGTTCTGATTGATACACCTCCACTGGCGGGGAATCAAGCGATCGCGGCTGTCACGACTGCAGACAGCGTCGCGCTTGTCACCCCCGACAATTGGCGAGGACGCGATGCGTTGGCACTGATGGCCGAACGACTCTCCGATGTCGGCCCCGGACACGATACGGTTGTAGCCACGTTTGCCTCAGACGACGAAACTGCGATCCCCGAAGCGGCTGCGTGGATTCCGACGGACTACGAAACGGTTCCCATAGCCTGTCCTACCTCCGACAGACCAAGTGCAGCAATGGGTCCTGGGGTGGCCAACGCACTCGAGGCGTCACTCGGTTATCCATTGGACCTCCATTTTGAGCAAGGAAGTGGGTTGTCCGACGTCATCCCGGGCGCCTGAGATCTAGCGCAGTCCTTCGGGGCCATCCCGTGAATCCGCTAGTGCATCGGCTCCGTGAGCCGTCTCTCTGGCCC
Source organism: uncultured Halobacteriales archaeon (assembly GCA_964552115.1). GTDB lineage: Archaea > Halobacteriota > Halobacteria > Halobacteriales > Haloarculaceae > CAZKGF01. The sequence goes on along the minus strand of CAZKGF010000014.1, from coordinate 13,913 downwards.
TGGTGAGACAACCCTCCACCGCGGCACGCGCCGCCGGGATCGGTTCATGTGTTTCCACATACGCCGCGAGGGCGAACTCGGCCGGAGTCGAACGTGTACGTGTCCTAGCCTCGGCCCGAGACAGATCGCCAGCAATCCAGTCACGGATCGGCTGGCGATCCGCCGATTCGAGGACCGAAACCGTTTCACCCAATCGGTGAAGCGTTTTGGCCGCGACCATGGGTGCAACGTCTGCATCACGGGCTGCCTCGCCGATCACTGCACCCGATGCGTAGGCATCGACGATAGAAGCCGCAGTTTCCGCAGTGCAGGGCAGTTCTCCTGTGTGAGGCTTGAGACGTGCTGCGAGCGGGACTTCGGTTCGGTCGACCGTGGCAATACCCAAGTCCTTTTGCTCGCTTGTGACCTCCAACCCCTCAGCGATATCACCCAAGCTCATTGCACGTTTGTTCTCCAGGGACCGGGAAAAAGGTTGGCGAGCCAACCAATTCGACTGGCGGGGAGAAGGAGATTACCTACCGGTCACCGGTCGGTTCAGCTTCCGAAACGACCGATACTTACCCCGATTGGTCTCCGCCTTAAACCGGAAAGCGCCCCTATTTCGGAATGAGATGGCAGCAACCACTGCTCAGACCTGTCCGGAGTGCAGCGGGACCCTCCGGTCCGATGACTGCGAGACCGTGTGTGCCAAGTGTGGCCTAGTCGTGGACGAACATGCACTCGATCCGGGCCCAGAGTGGCGCTCGTTCGCGGATGACGACACGAATCCAGAACGGACCGGTGCACCACTGACCCGAAGTCGACACGACAGAGGACTCAGTACCGAAATCGGCCGTTCAACCCGTCTAAACGGACGAAAACGGCGGTTGTTTGCACGTCTTCGAAAGCAACACCGCCGGACGCAGATCTCCTCAAAGGCCGAGCGAAACCAAGTATATGGGTTCACCGAGATCAGGGGCATCGTCGGATCCCTTGATCTCCCGGAACACATTCGCGATCGTGCGTGTGTATTGTTCGAATCTGCGCAGGATGCCGGCCTCCTGCAGGGAAGATCCATCGAGGGGTTCGCCGCGGCTGCGATCTACGCAAGCTGTCGGACAGCGTCGGTCTCTCGAACACTTGGAGAGGTTACCGACGCGGCGAGAGCAAGCGAGGACGAACTCGGGGTCGCGTATGACGCCCTGAACAGGGAACTGGGACTCCCGACCGGCCCAATCGATCCCATCGAGTATCTCCCACGGTTCGCAAGCGAACTCTCGGTATCTCAAGATGTGGAGCGACGCGCAGAAGAACTCGCTAAACAGGCGCGAGCGGAGGGGCTTGACAACGGGAAGAATCCGGGCGGAGTCGCTGTAGCCTGTCTGTATACGGCAGCAGAGACGATCGATGGTAGTAGCCTCACCCAAGCGGAGGCGGCGGACGTGGCTGACGTCACCCCAGTTACACTCCGGACGACATACGTTGCGTTACGGGCGGAGTAACTCACGCCTCGGTCCACCAGAAGTCCGCACGATGCGTTGCCTGTATCACGTCACCGACTGAGTACACCGAAATCATTCTGCACGCGAATGGATGACTGAGAGCAGCACGAAGTGAGCCTTTTGGTACAACGTACTGAGAATGTTGAATTGCCTCTACCGGAATCAGTCACCCAAGTAGCCCAACGACTCCACGGGGATTTCGGCATCCGCGAGACGGTGCTGCAGCCCGTGTGCTCGCTCTCCGATCATGTCGAGACTCTTGCGGTCGGTTTCGACACGGACTTTGAGGGTCCTGACCGCCTCGTACCCCCCAGCGGCCTCGACGGCAGCGGAGGCCTCGGCAACCGACGACGCGGAAGCAAGTCGTTCGGCGTTCTCGACGCGCGCTTCGACCGCCGAAAGCCAGTCTGCCACACGAGCTGGTGGCACGGTATTGCCCAGTGATTCATGCGAGCTGTACGAACTCGATGACTGGGTTGAATCTCGTAGGGTTTTGGTGTTCTCAGAAGAGCGTGTACGCGGTGATTCGTCCGTAGCGTGGGGACCAGACAGGCGTCGGACTGCTTCTTCTGCCGCTTCTTCCTGGTCGGACGGCCGCGTGGCCTCCACGATTTCGGCTGGCGGTTCACGCGGCTCGCCTGGTGTGGCATAGCCCAAGAGGAGGCGGGTATCTGCGCCGGTCACACCCGTATACCCCTCCCGATCCCAGCCCGGCTCTCGCTCTCCGTCTCGGCGCGGTGCCCAGACCGGCCCATCGAGACAGTTCGTAACCCGAACCCGTTCCCGGCAATCGGAGCGAACGAGAAGATGAACGAGGGTTACACGACCCCGTCTAACCAGATGCCAATCCAAGGTGGCCATGCGACGCGTCTGTTCGGCTTGTTATCTAAACTCCAGCCCGAGAACCGGCGCATCCAACCACGCACTGGCTGCCCCAGGATCGGCGAAACGTTCGACAGCCAAGACGACCGGAGCATCGAACCGGGCAAGCTTGGCCAGGGCGAGACCAGCAGACACGGAATCGACATCGAAGGGGGAGTCAGTATCCCCGCCTGGACACGCCCGAAGGGCAGCAGTATAGGCGTCTCGAAGCTGGTCGACGAGAGAGGCCCGGGCCCGCCGGCGAGCGTTGCCTAGGTCATCCTCGATGGTCATCCGGGCCGAAAGCCGATCCCGCTGGCCCCGAGCAGTAGCGCGGGCGCGTTCGAGCGCCTGTTCGGCGGCGATTGCGTCAGTCTCCGCAGCTGAAAGATCACCGACGGCCGCCTCGAGTGCGGCTGCAGTCGGACCGGTCGGTAAATCGTGGTCTCGCCTCACCGCGAGTCGGCCGCGTAACTCCGAAACCTGTTCGCGTAACTCGGTGGTGATCGCTCCGTCTGCCGCAACCGCACGTCGGTCCGAATTTGGTACCCCACCATCAGTTTCCATCGCTTCCAGACGCGACTCGAGTGTCCGAATCTCAGAATCGACCGGCGTAGTCAATCCCCGGCCACGCCCGATTGCTGCCAGAGACGTCTTGATCCGAATCCCCGTTTCCGGTGTTACACACCCCAATCGGTGATGGACAGGACCCGGGCGCCGGGCCTGGACGGAAACGGGTGGAGACCCTTCGGAGTATCCACGATGAATAGCCGCATGGATACGCGCGGGTTCGATCTCGTGTGAAAGTCCAACTGATCGCCCCACGAACCGAACTCCGTCGACCGTGCAAATCATAGATCAGTGTCCTTCATCGAGTCCTGGCTGGGAATGTCCCGTCCTGCTGAAAACCGTGCATAGGGAGTTGCGCGTTCCGTCCGTGCCTCGTACGACGCAGCAGCTTCACGGACTGATTCGCGGACAGAGTCATATTCGTTGAAGGGGCGGGTCCGTTCGACCTGTACCGCTAAATCGTGTTTTGCCCGCAGCCGCATCGCGAGAAACGCACCAAATTCGGTCGGTTCGAAGAGAGCCGCTCTTCCAAATCGCCTGACAATGCTCTCCTCGTGGGACCGGCAGATATTGCGCAGCGACTGGCGAGCCTCCCGAGAATACGTGACAACGAGGAGCACTGTATTGTCTGCTGTCTAATTTGACCTTAAAACTATCCCTTCATGTCGGTTACATAATCCGAATCGAACGGACGGGTTGTGGATAGATGGATGGGTTCGCTAGCCTCGATTAGAGTTCAACAGAATATGAAAAGTGGGTGCGAAGATGCCCCGAAAACGCCATACAGAGATAGATGGGCCCACCAGAAATCACGTTGTCCGCAAGTGAGACGTCCGTGGTTCGTATACCTCGCCTTTTTGTTTGAGTTGCTCGATCTCGTGTTCGGCCTTCGAACGGTCCATGCCCATCTCCTCAGCACGCTCGAGGACGGCATCGACCGGTGCCCCCTCGTCGTATTCACCCTCGATGTCTCCGATGAGCGTTTTGAGGTTCTTGATCCGATCCCGTTGGGACTTTGAATGTCCAGTTTCGACGACATCCGCGTCGAATTCTCCCGTCTCGGGATCCATGCCGATGTCTTTCAGACAGTAATGGGCGATCTCGGTCGCTCGCTCGGCATCGGCTTCATCGACGGTATCCGAAAGCCGAACCCTGGCGCTGGCTTCCGAGAGGCGGACCAATGCCTCCAGTTTTCTGGCGGTAACCGGAACAGGTGCGTCCTCTCCCGCCCCACGGGCCCGAAGATCGACATAAAAGTCTCTGATCACGGCCTTGGCCTCCTCGGTCATCGTCGGATAACAATTGCGCTTGGCGTAGGCGATGTACTTGCGAAGGAGGGCCGGTTCAATCGTGGGGGCGACCTCTTGGGTGACATCGGCGACCTCCTCAGCGGAGTGATTCGAGGTGGTAGTCTCGGTCCGGTGGGTGTGCAACTCGCCGGCATAGTTCGTGGTGATGATGTGGTCGGCGAGTTCGGCGTCCTCCTCCGGATCGGGCTGGTCAGTGACAGTGAATATGAGGTCGAACCGTGAGATCAACGCAGGTTCGAGATCTATCTGATCACCGATCGGCTCATACTGGTCGAATCGGCCATACACCGGGTTGGCCGCGGCCAGCAAGGAACACCGTGACTTCAGCGTCGCGTTTATCCCTGCCTTGCTGACGCTGATCGATTGTTGTTCCAGGGCTTCGTGGAGGGCACTCCGGTCGCCACTATCCATTTTGTCGAGTTCGTCGACCGCCGCAATGCCTTTGTCTGCTAAGACGAGGGCACCTGCTTCCAACGTCCACTGTTGGCTATCACCGAAGTCGTCGCGAACGGCTGCGGCAGTCAGGCCTGCACTCGACGACCCCTTGCCGGAGGTGTAGACCGAGCGTGGAGCGATGTTCCGAATGTACTGTAAAAGCTGTGAATTGTGCGAGAGGATTCCGTTGGCAAAGTAACTGTGAGTTCCGGCCACCTCGAGATCGTACACCCACTCGTCCGACGGGGTCGTGCTCTCTATAGACACGATCTCGTCTGCACGCAGGTCGGGTCCCCATCCAGCGCCGTCCGGGGTGTTCCGAGCGGTGTCGGGCCGGTGGGATGGCTGGGCTGTCCGGACGCCACCGTCAGTCTGGATCGACCCCGTCGGGGCGGACGGCTGACTCCGCCTCAATAATAGGTCCTCGACCGCCAGTTCGTCAGCGCGAATCGGTTCGGGCCCAGTTGTCCCGGGAGTGAAAAGCGGATGAGATGGTGTCACTTCGAGCGTCGAGCCGTGTCGGGTTTCGATCCGGATCAGGCGCGGAGGCGCTTCCCGTTTCCAGACTTTTGTCGCCTCCGCCATTCCGACCGTGCCATCTCTGCAGAGGCTCGGGACCGCAACGTCCGCAGTATCCCAGACCCCATCGTCGACGGACATGGGGTCCTCGAGGTGTTCTTCCACGAGCGAACGGATTGGCACCGTCGACCCATCCGCCAAGGCAATAGCCGTCTCCCCCGACACACACTTCCCGGTCCCCGGATCACCGATGAGAAGCATGTGTAAGTCGCCCCGGATCCGGGACCCATCGGGGAGGTGTTTCGTCACCCCCGAAAAGAGTTGGAGAATCATCGCGAGTTTTTGCTCGTCGTACCCGTAGATCGAGGGAGCAACGGCCCCGACCATGGTATCGTAGAGATCGTCCTGCTCTGCAAGTTCGACGATGGCCTCCTTGTCGGCCTCGGTGATGTCCATCTCCTCGAACTCCTCGTCATCGACCTCGATCGACGACCCCTCCATGTAAATGTCGAACATCGCCGATTTGTCCCGTTCGCTGCCCTGCTGATCCAGTTTCAAGATCCCGGTCACAGTAACGTGGTCGCCAGCAGTGACACGGCCGGTGATATCGTCTTCGACATTGACGTCGATGTTTTGGGGAGTCTCACCGCCACGGAGACCCTCCGGAGATTCCTGAATCCGTAGTTTTTGTGCGTCGACAAACTCCGACTGATCAAAGTTGATCCGAAACGGGCCCTGTCGTTCACATCCCTGACATTCGTGTGGCTCCTGGAACTCCCCGCCAGCTTGGGGGATGCGGGTGAGCGTTCCACAGCGCTGGCACTCGAAGGCGGCCGCCGTGATTTTCGGCCGGACATCGGTAGCCTTTCGGACGATTCCCGACACCGACAACAGCATCCCGTGGTGCTCGTGGCGAATATCTCGGATATCCGTTGATTCCGGGAGATTCCGGACCCGAACGTGTGCACCGCCGAGTTTGACGTCTGCCGGCAGATCGTAGCGCCGCAACGCCTCTTCGGCGTATTCGAGCATCTGCCCTGGTTGGGCCCGAACATCGTCGGCGAGATCCGGATCGAACTGATAGAGATCGTCCCAGTCGACGACCAATGATTTGGACTCGGTCGGGTACCCCCGCGCCAGTTCGCCTATTGCGTCGGCATAGTAATCCCGGTAGAACTCCTCGAGGGATTCTGTGACTTGTGTGGTTTCCGCGCGAGCCATCTAATTCGAGCGATGGTTCTGCCCCTTACGTAAAGAAGGTTAGTCTAGTAGAGTGGAGGTGAAACGAAGGGGGGTCCCACCACAGTCCGGTGGTTTTTTGATTATTGAACGCAGCCACCCCTTGATTTCGTATCCAAATTTAGATAGTTTCTGAGACAAGGTTATCGAACGAGTCCATGACCAGAGATCCGGGGTCGAAAGTCTGACGCACACCGCTCGGTTTCGAGGGCAAAGATAGACAGTAAAAAATGGGGCCGCGCGGATTTGAACCGCGGTTGCGGGCACCCAAGGCCCGGAGGATACCAAGCTACCCCACGGCCCCGCATTTCGAGGTGGGTGCGAGGCAGCCGTAAGGGTTTCGTTGGCCACCGTGACCCAATCGGACGGGGGTCACAGCCCCCAGAACAGGGCGATCCCGATCGTTGTAACCACGGCGAACATCGCTTGGAGTGGCGCGCCAACACGAATGTAATCGGTAAACCGGTATCCGCCTGGGCCGTACACGAACAGGTTCGTCTGGTAGCCCACCGGCGTCATGAATGCTGTCGAGGCAGCGAACGTGACGCCAAGGACGAACGCAAAGGCATTGGCATCCAGCGTGGTTGCCGCCTGAACTGCCACCGGAATCATCAGGACAACACTCGCGTTGTTACTAATGACATTGGTGAGAAGGGCAGTCACGACGTAAAGGAGGCCCAATACCATGATGGGCGGCAGTCCAGGCGCAACCGATACGAGCCCGTCAGCGATCAGGTCTGCTCCACCCGTGCGCTCGAGAGCGATCCCGAGCGGAATCACACCGGCGAGCAAAAAGATGATGTCCCACTGGACTGCGTCGTAGACTTCAGGTGGGTCGAGACAGCCCGTGACGACCATCGCCAAGGCGCCGGTGAGGGCTGCTGCGACGATCGGAACGGGGGTAAATCCCGCGGCAAACACAACGGCTGCCACGATGCCCAACGCGATGGGGACTTTCGAGCGACGCACGTCCGGACGTTCGATCGTCTGGGCCACGATCAGATCCGGATTGGCGTTGAGGCGTTCGATGCTCTGATTGCTCCCCTGCACGAGTAAGGCATCACCAACTCGCAAAGAGACACGATCCATTCGGTCGTGCACCAGTTCTCCACCTCGTCTGATAGCGAGGACTGTCGCGTCGTACCGATGCCGGAAGTTGGCCGTCGCTAGCGTGTTGCCGACCAAATCCGAGCCCGGCGCCACGACGAGTTCAACCAAATTCTGCCCACCCTCGGCCGCCTCGAGTTCGCTCTCTGTGACCGCGACATCTGGAACGATATCGAGTCCCTCCACGTCCAACAGGTCGACCAGCGTTTCTCGGTCTGTCCTGAGTGCGAATGTATCGCCGGCAGCGATTTGCTTGCGTCCGAGGGGTTCCAAAAAGACCTCGTCATCCCGAATCAGTTGAATCACGTCGACATCGAAGTCTGACTCGGCTATCCCCTGGCGGACGGTTTGGCCAATCAACGGCGAGTCCGCCCTGACGACCACCTCGGTGAGGTAGTCCTGCATTCCGAATTCCTCAGTGAGGTCCTCGCGGGGGTCGATGCGGGCCGGAACGAGCCAGCGGCCCACCGTAAGGAGATAAATCGATCCCAGAATCAGCAAGATTGCACCGAGATGTGTGAATTCGAACATATTGATCGGGCGACCGAGGAGTCGGCCAGAGAGTTGACTCGCCAAGATGTTCGTCGACGTCCCGATCACGGTGAGCATCCCACCGAACATGGAAGCAAACGACAACGGCATCAACAGTTTCGAGGGTGACGTCCGGCCTCTGTGCGCGAGGTCGCGGACCATCGGCAAGAGGATAGCCACGGCAGCGGTATTGTTGATAAACCCAGAGATGGGCCCGACGAGGCCGATCGTGGCACCGAGTTGGCGTCCCTCGTCCTCACCTGTAATTCCGGATATCCAGGCACCAAGTCGTTGAATGATGCCGGTTCGACGGACCCCTTCGCTGAGGACGAACATTGCCAACACCGTGATCGTCGCGGCGTTTGCAAAGCCGGACAGACCACGCTCCATCGCGACGGCAATGGATTGATCAGCCGAATCTCGCAAGATCAACACCGGCGCATCAAGAAGCCCCCAATCGGCTGCTGTTTGGCTGAGGGCGGCCGCTAGTAAGAGCGCTACCATAACCCCGATTGCTGTGATGTCGACCGGGACCGGTTCCCAGGCAAACAAGAGTAGGGTTACCAAGATGAGCGCAAAGACAAATGCCATCGCGGGAGGGACGGCTTCGAAGACCACAACTCGTGAGGGCGTAGGCATGAACCAAAAATGGGGCGGTACCGACCCGTGAACGCTTAAAGTCGGGAGCGGAGCGAACGGGTTGGGACGCCACAAATTTCGCTATACTCACAGGGCGCACACTTTGAGCGGTTTGCTGTCCTCGCGGGTGGCTCATCCAACGGTTGAGTCGTCCTGAGGGCCCGCCGGTATTCGGCAGTCCGACGTCGATCCAGCGGGACTTTTCGAACGATTCCATGGGCAGGATACTCGGCAAACCCCTGCAAAACACGGTCGTTCTCCTGGTCCGAAAGCGCCGTGGCTGCAGCAACTACGTGGACCCGCTGAGGATGCCAGACACCACTGCTCGGCGGGGATCCGGTGAATACCATGGAAAGAGACGGGGGAGTTCCATCCATAAATTTGTGAACGAGTCCCCGACAGTCCTCGCCTTCAACACCAAGATATTCCGCAGTCGGGTTAACGAGTGCTGGCCACTCTGATAGTCGTTCGCGAACACAGTTGAGCTGGCTCCTGAACTGCGTCGGCGAAACAGCCAGGGGGAGATCGGCCAATACTGCATCCGTCGCGGCAAGGAGTGTGTCGTACCGAAATGCGAGATCGCGTCGCCGCCGGACGAGCGGTCGGAGTGGTGCATCCGACGCGTCCTGCCGACGATAATACAGCTGACGTGCGCAGTATGCAGCCGTCGCCACCGACCGGAACGTTACCATGCCAGCCACTGGGCCCGACTTCGGGGTTAAAATCTCGCGCAGTGAGCTGCAGACTAGCAAAAGCGCAACGTCCGCGAAGCCACGATCGTTGCGGCGATATACCTCGCTGCTGAGCTGCGAGATCAGTACTTTTCGAGATATCGGTCGATTTCCCACTCGGAGACTTCGACGAGGTACTCCTCGTACTCCTGGCGCTTGGCCTCAAGGAACTTCTCGGACGTGTGCGGGCCGAGCGCATCCATGACGACATCGTCCGCCTCCAGTGCGTCGACGGCCTGTCCGAGATTTTCCGGCAGGGTTTCGATCCCGTACTCTTCGCGTTTTGCCTCGTCGAATTCGTAGATGTTCTCGCGAACCGGATCCGGGCATTCGAGGTCGCGTTCGATGCCATCGAGACCGGCCTCGATCATGGCGGCGAAGGCGAGATATGGATTACACGAGGGGTCGGGCGAACGCAGTTCGATCCGACTGGCAGCCGGGACGCGGGCCGCCGGCTTGCGAACGAGTGCGGATCGATTGACGTCCGACCACGCCACGTATACCGGTGCCTCGTAGCCAGGGATCAGGCGCTTGTAGCTGTTCACAGTCGGATTGGCCACGGCCGTGATGGCGGGCGCGTGGTCCAAGATCCCAGCCAGGAACTTCTTGGCTGTCGACGAGAGGTTGAACTCGTCGTCGGGATCGTGAAAGGCATTCTCCCCGTCGTCGGTGAACAGGGAAAGATGCGTGTGCATCCCCGAGCCATTGATGCGTGGAATGGGCTTGGGCATGAACGTCGCATGGACGTCGTGCTGGGCAGCGATCGCCCTGACGACCGCACGAAACGTTGCGACGTTGTCCGCCGTCGTGAGGATGTCGTCGTACTTGAAATCGATCTCGTGCTGGCTTTGGGCGACTTCGTGGTGGCTGGCCTCGACCTCGAATCCCATGTCTTCGAGCCCGTAGATGATGTCACCACGGACGTCCTGTGCGAGGTCTTTGGGGGCGAGATCGAAATAGCCACCCTTATCGACGAACTCCGTCGTCGCGTCGCCGTCTTCACTCTCTCGAAAGAGGAAGAATTCGGGTTCGGGTCCGGCATTGACCGTGTAGCCGAGTTCCTCGGCGTGTGCAAGGGCGTTCTTCAAGACCCGCCGGGGATCGCCAGGAAAGGGCCCACCGCTCGAAGTCTCCATGACGTCACAAATGAGTCGGCCACTCGTGACATCGGGGCCGTTCCGCCATGGTAGCACAGAGAAAGTTGCCGGGTCCGGTTCGAGACGCATGTCGGATTCCTGGATCCGGACGAAGCCGTCGATCGAGGATCCATCGAAGTAAATCCCTTCCTCGAAGGCCTTTTCGGCCTGATCGGCCGGGATGGAGACGTTCTTTACAGTCCCCATGATGTCGGTGAACTGTAATCGAAGGAAATCCACCCCCTCTTCGTCTATCTCGTCTAGCACGTCCTCTGCCGCTTGACTCAGGTTTTCGCTTGTCATCTTTCAACAGCAGATCCGGGGGTCTGATAGCACTAAAACCCTCCTATTTGCTCCAATTATTGCGCTGAACACCGAGAATTGTATATTCGTAAAATTCTAATGGTGGGACACCGTTTGCCAGGACGATGACGTACGAAAATCTCGACCGTAAATTGGTGAATGCACTCCTCGGCGACGGTCGCGCTAGTCTCCGTAGCCTCGCAGAGGACCTCGACGTATCAGTAACGACTGTCTCTAACCATCTCTCGAATCTGGAGGAGGCGGGGATAATCAGAGGGTACACCCCGAAAGTCGACTACGACGCCTTGGGCTACGACGTCACGGCAATCGTTCAGTTGAAAGTCGAAGGTGATGCCCTGATCGAGGTTACTGAACGCCTCTGTGAACACAAACAGATGATCAGCGTCTACGAAGTCACCGGCGACCACGACATCATCGCGATCGGAAAGTTCAGCGATACCGACGACATGAACGACGAAATCAAGTCCCTCTTGACAGTGCCGGAGATCAAAGAATCCAACACGAGTGTGGTATTGAACGCTGCAAAAGAACACGAGCAGTTCGAACTCGATCTCGAGTAGCCGCCAGGCGTCCGAAGCCCGTTCTTTCCCACCGAGACATCTCGAGTCAGACATGCGTCTGATCGGGGTTGATTGCACTGTGAGCAAGTCACTGCGATATGGGCGGAGATCACAGAAAACAGCGGGCTGGCTCAGCGAACCACGGACGACGAAAACCGTTGTTCAGAGCCCGGCGAAGGTCTGAACACATCTCCCTGACGACCAAGGGAACCAGCCGCCCAGCGATTCCATGCCCGGTTCAGGCCCTACCCCCAGACATCCGAACAGTAATTTCCGATCTGAAAGAGGCGGCGGAGATCGAGCGATGTCACCTCGCCGGTCGCCCCCAGCCAGCACAACTCGGACGACGTGTACCGATCCGGTTTGTGGCCAATGGCCGACTCCGTTCGGCCGACCTCCGACTGTTTGACGATCAGAAAATCACGGGAAACGATCGAATTAAATCCTCTCTAAGCACGCAACTCAAGCGGTGGCACGGCCGAGGATCAGGGTCAGGAACGGTAACTGTCCTGGCCAGAGGTGACTCGCCGTTTCCGTGGTGTTGTAGTTCTCCCGCAGAGTCCAGACTAGCGGATTACGATCGGATCCCAGTGGGACGGGCCCTGGATGACGGTCTCAGGTTGGTACGGATCGTCGCATCGCTACACGAAAATGGAATGATTCACGGTGGGGTCGAACCACGGACCGTCGTGTTCGATCCGAAGGGTCGGCCGTGTCTCGATGCCGTCGGCATCGCTGACGTGCTTCGACGCCACATGGGTGTTAGGAACGTCCTCGATCCGTCGTTTGCGACACCGGAGCACTTTGAGGTCGATCAGGGAATCGTCGATCGGACGACGGACGTCTACCAGTGTGGAGCAGTGCTCTTCCGAATGCTCACGGGCCTCTCGCCATACGCCGGTTCAACCGCGGACATCCGTGACGGAGTGCTTTCGGAATCACCGGTCCCTCGCCCGAGCACAGTTCACCCATCGATTCCGACTGCACTGGATCGGGTCGTGAGACGGGCGACGGAACCCGATTCGTTCGACAGGTACGAATCAGCCAGTGAACTGGCCAGCGCACTCGAGCGTGTATCCAACTAATATAGGACTGTCTCGCTATCGTACGACCCGAGCCGCCGAACCCATCCGTTCTCTGCAATCGCCTCGATAACCTCAAGGGCGTCCTGGGTTCGCTCCTCGTACAGCCCTGCTGCCACATCAATATGAAAGACGTAGTCGCCGAGGCGTTCCCCGCTCGGTCGTGATTCGACCCGCGTCAAATTGATATCACGTTCGGCAAACGGTTCGAGCATTTCGAGTAAGAGGCCTGGATAGTCGACGTTTGGATAGACGATAAACGACGTCTTCGACCCAGCTGTTGAGCGTTCGCTAACCGGTCCAGTAACGAGAAACCGCGTCGCATTCGATGTTCGGTCCTGGATGTCCTCTGCCAAGATCGCGAGTGACCCGTTTTCGGCAGTGGCTGGATGGGCAATCGCTGCGACACTGTGATCCTCTCTCGCACGCTGGACCGCTCGGGCGGTGCTCGTGACCGCTTCGAGATCGACATCCGGATAGTTGGACTCGAGGTATTCCCGGCATTGAGCCAGTGCTTGGGCGTGGCTGGCGACAGTGTCGAACGATTCATCTTGGGCCAACAGAGCATGTCGGATCGGTGTGATGAGTTCCTGAAGGACGGCAATATTGGACTCGGCAAACGCATCGAGGGATTCCGTAACCGATCCTTCGATACTGTTCTCGACGGGAACGACACCGCGATCGTACTCACCGTCCGCAACCGCTTCCACAATGGCGGTTACCGACTCCGTAAAGGAGATATTGCTATCGTCGGACACGTGTAACGCGGCCCGATGAGAATACGTTCCAGCAGGGCCCAACGTGAGGATATCCATGCTATCCGTTGCGGGAGGGTGGTGAAAAACGCCGCGGTGGGCCCCTAGCCGGTCACCGTTACGACCGAACGTCTTCGATCCAATTTTCGGCCCGCCCAGGAGTCGTTTCCGCAATCGCTGCCAGTTCTGTCGGTTCCAGTTCCGCAATGTCCTCCGTCGTCTGAATACCGGCGGCCTCCAAGCGACTGGCGAACGTGGTTCCAATCCCGGGTACGGAGGTTACGTCTCCCGACCCATCCGTGTGGGCTGTTAGAGCGGTTTGGGCCTGTGCTGCCTGGGACGAAGCAGTGTCGACGGCCGCTTGAGCCGCTGCCTCGAGGTCGGGCGATGGTCGAAATAACGTCGACCCAGGTGCGGAGGAATCAGTCGAGGCAGGTGCACTACGAGTCGCAAACCAGTCCGCCACGGTGGGCCACAGATCTGCATGGGCATCAGTCGAAACCGAAATCCCGATATGGCCTTTCGGAAATGTAAGCAACGTTTCGTCGGTGGATTCGATCGCGTCGTGAAGTGGCCGTGAACAGGCTGGCGGAACGATGTGATCGTGTTCGCCGACGATCTGTAACACGGGCA
>CAZKGF010000013.1:390-20792 GCA_964552115.1 uncultured Halobacteriales archaeon | reverse complement strand
ATACGGTGAACTAGATAGTTATAAAATATATTTTACACACCGCTCCAGAAGTGGTAGAGAACCGATTCTGTGCACTCGAATGGGCAGAAAATCACCCAATCTGACAGCGCCGCATTTGAGAACCAATAGATAAATAGTTGGTGCACAGAACCCGCATACTAGGATGACTGCTCACGGTAGGAGAGGAAACGCTGTCGGGAGACAAAATGTATCGTTTCAAATATGGGGAGAACCGATCAACCCTTCTGGCCTCGTTCTTCCACGAGATAGTATGGACACGGGGACATCTCGAAGAATTAGCCGGGAGCAGATGGTGATCCGCGAATGAGCAATCTCGATCAACCACTGTCTGACGTTAAGGTATTAGAACTATGCCATATCGTCGCTGGACCCTATTGTTCCCTCCTACTTGCCGACCTTGGAGCAGACGTGATCAAGATAGAGCACCCCGATCGTGGGGACGCATTCCGGGACGCCAGCCCGCAAGCGTCCAGCACGTTTAATTTTTTAAACCGGAATAAGAGGGGCATCACGCTGGATCTAAAGGATGACGCAGGTCGTGGAGCATTCGAGGATCTCGTTCGGGAGGCAGATGTCCTCGTCGAGAACTACAGTCCACGCGCGGTCGACAGTCTCGACATCGGGTATGAGACCCTCCGCGAAGTCAATCCCGACCTCATCTACTGCTCTGTTAAGGGTTTCAATGAGGGTCCTTATCAAGACCGACCGGCATTGGACCCGGTCGCGGAAGCCCTCTCGGGGATGATGAGCACAACTGGCTATCCCGACCAGCCGCCAGCTCGGTGTGGGACGAGCGTGGCGGACATGGCAGCCTCGATGCAAGGAGCGCTTTCGGTGGTGAGCGCCCTCCGACAGCGCGATCACACTGGTGAGGGCCAGCACATTACGGCTCCTATGTTTGAATCTACAGTGAACCTAATGGGCGGCGGCATCGCCTATTCCGATGCATTCGGTGAACCCATGTCACCGTGGGAGGGTGGTGGCCAATCGCAGTGGGCTCCTTACGGTGTGTTTCAGACGTCGGACGACAAGTGGATCTTCATTGGCCCGTCGTCTGATCGCCACTGGGAGTCTCTCTGTGAGGCGATGGACGTCCCCGACGTTGCAGCAGATGACCGCTTCGAGACGCTTCCTGATCGACGGGAACATAGAGACGAATTGGACGACGCCTTCGCCGAAGTCTTCGGTTCGCTCACTCGCGATGAAATCCTTGACCGCTTAGAGGGCTTCGATGTGCCGAATGCCCCCGTGAATAACACGCTCGAAGTAGCCGATGATCCCCACCTCGCGGCCACCGGGGGCCTGGCCGAGATCAGAGCGCCACAAGATGGGGCTGAATCTCACCGCGTCCCGACCAGTCCAATCCGCTCGTCAGGGTTCTCGAACCCAGAAGCGACCAACCCGCCCAAACAAGGAGAGCACACGGAGGCTGTTCTCGCTTCGATTGGCTATTCGCAGGAGCGAATCGACGCACTCCGTAAACGAGGAGCGATCTAGCCACTTTATGAAGGCACCACCCCCAATCCGAGCTTCCGCGTATCATCGGGACTCCCACTCGACTTCATCAATCGACTACATCTTCGGCCATCGAGAGCGCTCGGTCCATACCGACGTGCTCGTCTAGATCCTGAAGCTGTTCAAGGAACCTCGCGACAGCGTCGTCAGATGGATCATCTGCCCCGGCTCGTTCGAGAAGCCGTCTTGCAGCACCCCTACCGCTAGAGGGGCCAAATAACAGTTTTCGCTCCCCGCCAAATCGGGAAGGATCGAAGGCCTCGTAAACGGATGGTGCGTCCAGCATTGTCGCGGTATGCATTCCTGACTCGTGTTCGAAGGCCGTTCGACCGAGTATCGGTTTGTTCTCCGGAATCGGTTCGTCAAGCACCTCCATTAGTTCCAAACAGCGTGGTATGAGTGTGTCCTCGGCCACATCAAACTCGATCGAGGGTTGGCCAACCGTTCCGGCGACGACGACTTCCTCTAGCGCGGCATTTCCAACGCGGTCCCCGATCCCGCTGACAGTTACGTCTGCCTTCGCTACGCCACATTGTGCTGCCGATAGGACATTTGCGGTCGCACAGCCGAGGTCTCGGTGGAAATGCACCCCGAGTCGGGAAGGGTCGCGGTCGATGGCTTCAATGGTTTCTCCGGTACTGATCGGCGTCGCCGCCCCGACGGTGTCTAAGAGCGTAAACATCGGAGGGTCGACGGCGTTTGCGAGGGCCTCGAGGAATGCCGGATCAGCGCGGAAGCTGTCCATCGCGGACAGATGGACGTCAATGCCATAGTCTCTGGCGTACTCATACACCTCCTCGGCTCTCCCAATGAGCGCCTCACTGTCGACCCCCATGAGATGCTCTCGCTGGAGGTCGCTGGCCGGTACACCTACATCGACGAGATCAACGCCGGCCTCGACGGCGGCATCGATGTCCCGCTCAAGGCCCCGGGCCATCCCTACGACCGTCGCTTCAACGTCCAGCTTGTCACAGACCTCGGCAGTCCCGTCCCGAGCCACGGGGAAACCGACTTGGATGTACTCCACACCAAGTGCATCGAGAATCTCCGCCCCCCGGACTTTCTGCTCAACGGAGTATGACTGGCCCGACCGCTGTTCACCCTCCCGAAGCGTAACGTCGAGTAGCTCCATCGAGTCATGGGTTTTCCCGCTCCCCAGTAAGCATTCTGATTGGACGAATCACGGTCTGTACAGAGAGGGTTCCGAGAGGTAGTGACGACTTAGCCGATGGCCAAAATCGGAGCCTTGGTCAATCGTCGGCCCGATCGGATTGTTGTCGGTGATAGCTAACGAGCCCGCCAGCGTCCAATATCTCTTGGATAAATTCGGGGTATTCTGTCGTCTCGTATTCTTCCTCACGCGAGACGTTGACGATGGTGCCGTTTCGAATCGCCACTTGATCACCATCTTGGATTCCTTGGGCCGCCGTGGGCGACTCGTAAATCGGCAGCCCGACATTAATCGCGTTACGGAAGAAGATACGGGCGAATGACTCGGCAACGATGGCGCCGACCTCAAGGTGGACGAAGGCGTCCGCGGCCGTCTCTCGGGAAGAACCAGAGCCAAAATTCCTGCCCGCAACGACGATATCCCCGGGTTCAACGTTCTCGGGGAATTCGGGCCGCACCACCTCGAGGACGTGGGGAACGTATTCCTCGGGGTCGTTATTGACGAGGTACTCGGTTGGCGTGATGGCATCGGTATCGATATTGTCTCCGAACGTCCAGGCTCGACCCATTTAGCTCGCCTCCGTGAGAAGAACGTCCTTTGGATGGGTGATCTCGCCCATCACTGCAGAGGCGGCCGCGACGGCCGGATTCGAGAGGTACACCTCGCTTGAGTCGTGGCCCATTCTCCCGATGAAGTTTCGATTTGTCGTTGAAATCGCCACTTCGTCTTCGTCTAGTACCCCGATGTGCTCCCCGAAGCAGGCACCACACCCCGGACTACCGAGCGTAGCACCAGCACGATGGAACGTTTCCATCCACCCCTCCTCGTACGCGATAGATTGGATTCGTCGTGACCCAGGGGTCACGATGAGTCGCACTGCTGGATCGATACGGTGACCTTCCAAAACTTTCGCCGCCTGTCGCAGGTCCTCGACTCGACAGTTCGTACACGAGCCGATTACAGCTTGATCGACTGAGATACCCTCGACTGCAGAAAGGTCCTGTACGTTCTCCGGGAGGTGTGGAACCGCGATCTGTGGTTCCATATCTGAACAGTTCACCGATATTTCTCGGTCGTACGTTCCATCCGGATCAGCTGCGTAGAGTTCATAATCGCCACTGGCGTGTTCCGCTGCGTAGGCCGCAGTCTTCTGATCGGGCTCGACCAGTCCAGCCATTGCTCCAGCTTCCAAAATCATGTTCGAAAGCGAAAATCTATCATCCATGGGCAGATCGGACACTGCCTCGCCTCCGAACTCAACGGACTGGTAGATCGCCCCATCCACGCCGATATCGCCGACAGTTCGAAGAACGAGATCCTTCCCCCGAACGAATCGGGGTAGTGACCCACGGTACTCCACTCGAACGCTCTCGGGTACGCGCAGCCACGTCCACCCGTTTGCCCATGCGAACGCGAGGTCCGTGTAGCCAATACCAGTCGCAAAGGCGCCGAGAGCTCCGTAGGTCGTTGTATGTGAGTCGGCCCCTACAACGACATCGCCGGGATTGACATGCCCGTCTTCCGGAAGGACCGCGTGCATTAATCCGGTCTCGCTCTGGGTGTAGAACCGCTCTATACTCTGAGACTCGGCGAACTCCTTACAGGCCGTGTATTGCTGTTGCGCCTCAATATTATGACTGGGAACGTGGTGATCGGGGACGATGGCCACCCTATTCGGATCCGCCACTCGTTCCGCACCCATTTCACGAAATTTCGAGATGGTTGCGGGGGTAGAAACATCGTTTGACGCGGCGAGATCGTACTCGACACGAACGATCTCGCCGGGCGCGACGTTGCGACCGACTGACTCCGATAGGATTTTTTCCGCGATAGTCTGTCCCATGTTCTGCCTACCTAACTTCGACTCCTTCCGTGCGCATAAATTTTCGTTGGTTGGTTTGGGGGATGTCGACGGGCGATCGTTGGTATACCGCACATTCGATGAAAAATCCGTGGCGCTATTGAGCCAGACACGAGCCGTAGCCAGACGTGGGCGTCGGGTGAGGCACTCGGTGTGGGACACTTTGCGGGATCCGACCCACCCCGATAGTGCGTCAGCTCTATCTATATGTCAACGTCATCCGAAGACTTAATCGAGCGGGCGCCGCCCGGTACGATATGACCGATGGACGGCCGCGGCAGCGGCAGTACCGGGATGTCGATATCACCGACCAAGAGTGGGCTTCCGACTTCATCGCGGATTTTCTGAAGGCATACGGGTTCGAGAACGTGACATTCAATCCGGGCGCTTCGTTTAGAGGACTCGAGGAGTCGATTGTTAATTACAACGACAACACACCACGCGTCGTTGAGACCCCTCACGAGCAACTCTCCGTGTCTATTGCTCATGGGTATGCCAAGGCCACCGGTGAGCCCGCGCTATGCATTCTCCACAATGTCGTGGGTACGCTCAATGGGGCGATGGGATTGTTTAACGCCTTCTGGGATCGCGTGCCAATCGTCGCACTTTCGGGTACCGGTCCGATGAAGAAGCAGGAACGCCGTCCCTGGATCGACTGGATTCATACGGCTAACGTCCAGGGTAATCTCGTGCGAGAGTACGTTAAATGGGATAGCCAGCCTGCGAGCCTTCTGGATGCCGTCGACTCCTTCACGAGGGCATACCGGATAGCGAACACACCTCCCATGGGGCCTGTGTATGTCACCATAGACCACGACCTCCAGGAGACTCCGATTGAGGAGCCTATTCCGATACCCGATCTCGAGCAGTACGAACCACCGTCGCGGATGGCCCCGGACCCTGCCGCCATCAACAAGGCAGCAGATCTCCTCGTCGAAGCTGAAATGCCGGTTATCGTGGCCGATGCCGTGGGCGATTCGCGAGATGCAGTTGACGCGCTTGTCGAACTAGCCGAGACTCTAGGCGCGGCCGTGATCGACCCGTTCTACCGGCGGTACAACTTCCCGAATACACATCCACTCGATCTGACCGGCACGGACGTCTACAAGGAAGCGGACGTAGTACTGGGATTGGATCTTTGGAGCCTTGATATGGTGTTTGATGAGGTGGATAATGCGACCCACGAGGTCGTCGATTCTGTCGAGGACTTCTCACTGATCGATATAGGAACTCACGAGTTAGAACGCTCAAGTCTGGTCACCGGGTACGAGGCCACACGAGAGACGGATGTGCCGATCCTTGCAGACACCGAACTCGCGATCCCGGAACTCACGGCGTCCATTTCAGAACGTATCCGAGAGGACACGGGTCGGCGTCAGACAATCGAAGAGCGCCGTGCATATCTTGCGGACCGTCACGATACTCAGCGGTCGACGTGGCGTGACGAAGTGGAGGCCCAGTGGGACGCAGAACCTATATCGGTTGAGCGGCTTGCCGCAGAGACTTGGGAGGTCATTCAGGACGACCAGTGGGTCCTCGTAAACGGGACGTTTCGGGACTGGGCCCACCGTCTGTGGCAAATCGATGAGTATGATCGGTACATCGGGGGCCGGGCTGGCGGCATGGGTGTCGGATATGGAATCGGTGCAGCGATCGGGGCGGCACTGGCCTTCGAGAACAGCGGACGGACGCCGATCAACTTCCAGGCTGACGGCGACCTCTTGGGTTACTTGAATGCCCTCTGGGTCCTAGGCCATTCCGAGCCGCCGCTGTTCACCGTCGTCCACAATAATCGTGCGTTCTACAACTCTACAAACCACCGCATGGATGTCGCGAATCACCGGGATCGTGACGCGAGCCCCGACCGTGCTCTGGTGGGCACCGGAATATGGGAGCCAACCCCAGACTACGCAACCATTGCCGAAAGTATGGGTGTATCCGGCTTCGGACCGATCGAGAGGCCTGAAGAACTCAGGCCAGTGCTATCGGAGGCGTGGGAGGTGGCAAAGGCAGGAAATCCCGTATTGGTTGATGTCGTCTGCCAGCCGCGGTAGGCCCGTCGTGTGCTGGTAGGATGTTACCGGCACATCAACTGCATCAGTTGTACGAAGCCTTATCCCCTCGTGTCGGAACTACAGGCTGTGATCGCGAAACTATTCGAAGGTGTGACATTCGTCGATGTTTCGACGTATGTCACCGGCGGATTTGCGACGACGATGTTTGCCAATCACGGAGCTGAGGTCATCAAGGTGGAGCGACCAGGGTCGGGAGACCCCGCACGTGGCGCACCGCCATTCGTCGAGGGGGAGTCGGCCTACTTCATGACCAGCAATTACGGCAAGCAGAGCGTGGAACTCGATCTTCAGACGGACCGCGGTCGGGAGATCCTGTATGAGTTGGTCTCCGACGCCGACGTCTTCGTCGAGAACTTTCGTCCGGGAGTGACGGAACGGCTCGAGATCACTGACGACGACCTCCGTGAGCATCAGGAAGACTTGATATACTGTTCGATTTCGGCCTTCGGAGACGACGGCCCATGGAGTGACCGCGCTGGCTTTGATATCCTCCTACAGGCAATGAGTGGGGTGATGAGTGTCACCGGAGCAGCGGACGGCGATCCCGCCAAGGTCGGCATTCCTATCACGGACCTAATTACGGCTTCCTGGGCAGCCTTCGGCATCGCGGGGGCCCTCCACCGGCGAGAGCTCACCGGTGAGGGCGATCGGCTCGAGCTCGCGATGTACGATGCCGTGATGCCGTGGCTCACGAAACAGGCCGCGAAGGCTATCGAAGGCGAGGCGCCGAGACGGTTGGGTACCAAGGACCCCGCAATTGCTCCGTACCAGGCGTACGAGGCTGCCGACGGGTACTTGGTGTGCGGGATCGGGAGTGAGAAGCTCTGGCAAGAGTTCTGCGAGGCAATCGGTCGGACGGATCTGCTCGAGGACGAGCGGTTCGAGTCCAATGAGGCACGAGTTGCCCATGTTGAGGCCTTAGAGGTGGAGATCGAGGCCACACTCACCCAACGGACGGTGGCAGAGTGGACCGAGCGGCTCGTCTCTGACTACGGGTTGCCAGTCGGTCCCATCAAAACCATTGGCGAAGCACTTGATAACGAGCACGCGCGACAGCGTGGCACTCTCACCCAACTCGACCATGAGATGATCGGTCCCTATCCTGTACTGTCACACCCCTTGCGGTTCGACCAAGCGGAAAGCGGATTTGAGCGCCACGCCCCCATCCTCGGTGGTCATACAGAGGGGGTGCTCGAGGCGCTCGGATACAGTGAGGACGAGATTGGGGCGCTTCAGAATGCGGGGGTCGTTGGCGGAGGACCGGAGCATGACAACTAGTGATTAGCGGGGTTCAGCCAACGAAGATGAGCTCGGGCGGATTGTGACAACTTCCACCCTGCGAGGTATATTCTCCCTGACCGGAGTTGCACGGGAAGACTGTAGAACCCCGATACCGGCGATACTAGAGGTGGATGCACGTCGTGGGGTGGCGACCACTGGCATCTGGCCGTTGGTTCCCATAGCGTCGACCTACGGGTCTATTAGTGTATGAATCACTTTCCGGTGAGAGGCCCAAATATCATCGTGCCCGTCTAATTGAGGGGGCTTTTTGGTCACGTACCGATAACCGGACGATTCGATGGACTTCACCGATCGGACTGCCCTCGTTACAGGCTCGAGCCGGAACATCGGCCGGGCAATCGCTATTGAACTAGCCGACCATGGTGCAGACGTGGGCGTTACCGGCAGAAGGGATCGTGATGCGTGTGATGAAACCGCGAGGCTCGTTAGAGAGGCAGGTAGTGATACCGCAGTTGAACTCGGCAACCTTGCTGACCCAGACGACATCGAGAGAGTCGTCCAGGCGGTCCGAGACGAACTAGGCCCCATCGACATCCTCGTAAATAACGCGGCGATCCGGCCTCAAGAGCCGTTCGGGGAGGTACCAAGCGAGGAGGTCAATCGAGTCATGGACGTGAACTTCCGTGGGCCCTACCTGTTGAGCCAGGCCGTCCTACCAGACATGTTGGAGACCGGAGTGGGATCGATCGTCAACATCCTCGGTGCGTTCGTCTATCTGGGCCTCCCGGGGTTCTCACACTCATTCGCGTCGAAGTACGGTGCCGCTGGCATGGTGCGACAACTCGCTTCCGAACTTGGCCCAGATGGTATCCGGGTAAACGGGGTAGCCCCGGGGTCGGTCGATGCCGTGGAAGACGAATCGCACGAAAACGAGGCCGTCGAACGTCGGATCATCGAAGCGACGCCGATGAAACGTCAAGGAACGCCTGAGGAAATCGCGAATGTAGTCGCATTTCTCGCCTCTGAGTCGGCGTCATTCGTCACCGGCCAAATCGTCCACGTAAATGGTGGCCTCTATCCAACACCATCGATTCTGGATCTCGGTGAATGAGGGAGAACAACGGTCGATCTGCGATTTAAGAGATGGAGCGCGGTGGGGGGGGGGCGTTATCCTGATTCACCGTCGCGGGCCCCCTCCCGAGCGAAACTTTTAACCTACCAGGTTGTACCTTAACCCTATGGGGTCCTTTAGCAGACGGCAGTTTATCGCATCGGCAAGTGGTGTCAGCGTCGCTGCAGTCGCAGGCTGTACCGGCGGCGGTAACGATGGAGGCGGTGGAAGTGACGGCAGTGACGGTAGTGGGAGTGACGGCGGAGGTGGAGACGGGGGTTCTACTGGGACGCCTTCGGACTCAGGTGGCTCACCCACGTCACTCCGGCCCACCGTCTCTCACTTTCCGATCACCCCTCACGGTGTCCCATACATCGTCGCCATGGAGCATGGGTGGTATGAGGAAGAAGGGATCAGTCTAGAGGAGTTCGTGAGTGCGAGTGGCGGTGGGACGACCGTTCGAGCGCTGGTCACCGGGGGGCTCCCGTTCGGTGATATGGCATCGACTGCAATCCCCGACGCGTACCTCTCAGGTGCCCCGATCAGCATCATCTCGGGTGGCGTGAACCAACTCACCGACATGGCGTGGGCCTCGATGGCCGATTCTGACGTGACAGAAATCCAGGACTTGGCCGGCGGATCACTCGCCTATACCAGCCCCCAGAGCACGACGCACATCTCCGGGCAACTCTCCATCAGGAACGCAGACGGTATCAGCGTAGATGAGGTCGAGCTCGTATCCGCTGGCGGTGTGGGCGAGGGGATCACCCTACTAAATGAGGGCGAAGTCGATGTGGCTGTCGTCCCTGAACCTGGCTTCACGGCATCGAGCGACAACTACAACCTGGTCTTCCGGGGGACGGATTACGTCCCTGATTTCGTCATGTCGTTCGTAGCGATGGATCCACAGTACGCAGAGGAGAACCCGGAAATTCCCCGGACTTTGAACCGAGTTCGGAACCGTGCGGTGAGCTACATTCGGGAGAATCCCGAAGAGGCTGGCAGAATGTGGGCTTCGTATAATGAGGGCCGGTACGACCCTGATATCGCTGCGCAGGTGGTCGCAGAAGTCTTCCCCGAGGATGAATGGTCTGATGGTACTATCAACTTGGAGGGTCTCCGGGCCGTCGACGATGCGCTCCACTACTTCGAGATCGTGGAGCAAGAGGTTCCGTGGGCTGACATCATCAATCAATCGTACCTCCCTGAGGAGAACCGCGTCGACCTGAGCGACCTGTAGCGTCGACAGCTGTTCTAGATCGATCCGTCACATCGTCGCTGGTTCCAGTGTACTTCCTACTTGAAGATTGGTCGATTTATCTGACCGTTTGAACAGGCTCCACCTTCCCTCCCGAACACCACGCACTGACGCTATCGTTCGGGAATCGACTGTTCCAACCCTTGCTCGGCCTCCTCGCGGAGCGCCTCCCAGAGCCGGTCCGTGATCTCTCGGAACTGCTCTGAGGTCACTACGTCAGCGTCGCGGGGACGGGGGATGTCAACCTCTACGAGATCTTTGATCACGCCTGGTCGGGCGGTCATCACCAGGACTCTGTCAGAGAGGTGAACCGCCTCCGTGAGGGAGTGCGTGATGAACATGGTGGTCTGTTCGGTCTCGCGACAGATCCGGAGCAACTCTTCCCCGAGAATCAGGCGGGTTTGTTCGTCTAGAGCTCCGAATGGCTCGTCCATGAGCATGATGTCTGGGTTAAGTGCTAGTGTCCGCGCTATTGCAACCCGTTGCCGCATCCCCCCCGATAGCTCGTTAGGATAGGCGTCCTCGAAGCCAGTCAGCCCGACGAGTTCAATGATCTCTTGGCTGCGCTCTCGCCGATCCGATTTCTTGACACTCCGCATTTCCAGGCCGAATTCTACGTTTTCCATCGTCGTTCGCCAGGGGAACGTCGAATCCTCTTGGAAAACGACCCCGACCTCTTCGCTTGGTTCCGTAATTGGCGTCCCCTCTATCCTGACCTCGCCGCTGGTCGGGTCGATCAGCCCGGCAACGATTTCCATCAGGGTCGACTTCCCACAACCTGTCGGGCCCACGATAGAGAGGAACTCTCCCCGGTCGATGTCGACCGAGATGTTTCGGATGGCTTCAACACTATTTGCTGCGTCCGGGTTGTACGTCTTTGATACGTCGTCGATTTCGAGTAGCGGCATGGTCTTATTACACTCCTGTACTGTCAACCGTCATATTCCATCGGTTTTCGAGCCATTTCTGGATACCATAGAAGAGGATGTTTCCGATGAACGCGACAATCATGAGGATGACCACAACAGCCATGATTCGTCCCGTTTCGAAATTCGCCATCGCGTGCTGTAAAACGAGGCCAAGACCGCTTTCCGTCGCGAAGAGTTCCGCCAGGATCACCCCGATGAACGTGAGACTAAACGCCAACCGAAGTCCCACGACCAACTGCACGAGGATGACCGGGAACATGACGTGGCGGAATCGTTGCCAACGGTTTAGACGGAGTGAGCTGGCGACTTTCAGGTAGATGTCATCGATCCCCCGAACCGCGCTCATCGTTATCAGGAGCATGGGGAAGAAGCCATGGACTAACCCGAAAGCAATCTTCGTGTTAATCGTGATACCAAACGCGAACAGGAAAAGCGGGTAAAGGATGACTTTGGGGATCGAGTAGATCCCGAGCACGTATATCTCTAATACGTCGTAGATGACGTCGTTCAGGCCGATTACCAGCCCGAGCACCGTCCCGGAAACCGCGGCAATGACGAATCCGAGGAACAACGTCCACATCGTGTCCCGAAAGTTCCCGACGATCCAGCCGGACTCTATTCCACGCTCGATCATGGCAACCGTATCCACCGGGCCGGGGAGTAGCTGGGTGCCCACGGCGACGCTCAATGCCTGCCAGAGGATGACGAGGAGAACAGGAACTAGGAGCCGACCGATTGTGATTGGCTCCGATACCCATCCTGGCGTATTGAACCGAGTAGCCGTCGCCATTATTGGTTCACGCTCCTGCGGTAAAGGCGGTCTTCAATACGGAGCAGTGTCAGGTTGATGACGATGGAGAGGACCACAACGAGGATCATAACTGCGAACATCTCGCTCGTGTCGAAGTTATTGTACGAATAGGCGATCTGGAACCCCAGCCCGGCGTTGGAGAGAATGAACTCGCTCGCGAGCACGCCAATGATCGAGTAGACGAATCCGAGCTTCAACCCAGTAAAAATGTAGGGGGCGGCGGCCGGAACGTAGATGTACCGGAGAATCTCCCACCGCGAAAGCATCATCGACCGCCCGACGTCACGGTGGACTGACCGGACTTCATTGAAGCCGTTAGCGGTGTTGATGATGATGGCAACGACACCCATGGCATATGCGATGAGGATAATGGGGGTCATTCCGGTTCCGAATATCGCGATCAACATCGGGTAGAATGCGAAAATTGGCATGGCATACCATGCAATGAGGTACGGGTCGAGAATCTGTTGAAGCACGTTGTATCGCCAGATGATCCAGCCGCCAGTGACCCCCGTTAGTAGAGCGGCACCGAACGCGATTAGGATCGAAACGGATGAACGTACGAAGTCATCGAGAACCGTTCCGGACCGGAGCAGTTCGAGAAGGGTAATCACGATATCTGAAGGTGGTGCGAGCGTCAGCGCACCGACCAATCCCGCTCTAGTGACGTACTCAAACACCCCGATACCCACGAGTAGCAGGCCGATTTGTACCGTTCGAACCTTCGTTCTGTAAGGCAAGAGCGTCATTGGAATACTCGGTGTGAGAGAGCTTGAAGAGTTACTGGGCCCAAGGCACTAATAATTCTTTTCTATGCGTACCGATACCATCAGTGAGGTGGATGGAAACCACAATCAGATTGCTATCTATGTCAATTTTGACGGGCTGGATTGTCCCCCCAACCATCTGCGGACCCGTCTAGGGGTGTGTTGACTCTTCAACGCTTCTCGTCCGATGTATCAACATGCCCCTTGATAATCAGGCAAATCGGCGACCTTCATTTGATGCTCCCAAATACTTATGCACACAACCGTCCAATCTCATGCCGCTATGGCCACAGGCAACCGACGAACGATTCGGTCGGTCGAGAATGCCTATGAGATTCTGAACTCCCTCCGTTCACACGGTCCGTCGACAGTATCGGCGTTGTCGGATCGCGTTGACCTCTCACCAGGGTCGATTCACACCCACCTGGCCACCCTCAAACAATACGGGTTGATTCAGCAGGACGGTGATACCTATCGTCTTGGTCTCAATTTCATCATCTTCGGTGAAAACGTCCGGAATCGGATGCCAATTTATGAAGCTGCGAGGAACGAAATCGACGATCTCGCGCACAGTTGTGGTGCATTTGCCCACCAAATCGTTGAGCATGGGGGGAAACTAATCGTCATTTACGAGGCATTTAGCGACGATGCAATCGGGAAGGAGTACTACACCCGCGAACGCGATTCACCGATGACCTACGTCCACTGCTCTTCTGCCGGAAAGGCAATTTTGGCACATCTACCCGAACGACGAGTTGATAACATCCTCGATGTCGAAGGCCTCCCCGAGATGACGCCACGAACGATAACTAACCGGGAACGGTTCAAGGAGGAACTCGAGAAGGTCCGGGAACGTGGAGTTGCATTCAACGATAAGGAGCGGATGGCTGGTATCCGGGCAGTCGGGGCGCCGATTATTCATGACAACGGGACAGTCCTCGGGGCAGTGAGTGTCTCCGGTCCGGCCAGCGAGTGGACTGGAGAACAGTATGAGGAGGACCTCCCCAAACGAGTCAGTCGGGCGGCGAATGCGGTGGAAGTCAATCTCCACGCTGAGATGAGTGCCCCCTCATCATAGCGTCAGTGCCGATGTCGGTTGTCGACGTTCAGGGTCAGAACGAGGCCGAAGAACTCACTTGAGTATATTTGGGAGCGTCAAATCAAAAAGTACCGAACATAGTGAGGATTTACAAATCTATATTTGTAAAAATATCGCCTGTATATTCCCATTTCGACCCACGGTACGGCTTTGGCTGGTATTCGTTACCAAAAGGATTATCAGTTGACAATCGCAAATATTTGCCTCTCCCAAATACACACGTTCGACCGTGATAGTTCCCCAAACAGGAGTAAAAGATTGTGCGGCTGGTCATAGGACCTTTCGAGACTCAATACCATATCTGACGGTGTGGCGTCAGTGGCCGACTATCGAAATCAAACCGTAAATTGCACAAACCGTTTGCTGCCAGTCCGGAACCATGTTATCGATTCTATGCAACGGGTTGGTCCCCGGGCCGTTCCCCACTTCATTTGGGAGATCCAGTGCGAGTTCATTACGTTCACGAAATGGATTCTGCTCGTCTTCGGACACCGATGTAATTTAGTAGGTCAAGTGTCGGCGACCGTAGATCGGTCGACGACTCCCAAGACTCGGTGCCTTGATTTCCCATGCAGGCGTTATGTCCCACCCCAAGGAATTAATAACTCCCCATAGTCATACCGTGGCATGCAATACCAGATAGGCTGCGACATAGGTGGTACCTTCACCGACGTGATGGTCATGAGCGACGAGGGAGAGGTGTGGACGGACAAGGCAGACACGACCCCGGGACGGCTCGCCGACGGGGTCGAGCAAGCGATAGACCATGTGGCGTCGAGTCTAGGGGTCTCGACAGAGGACCTTCTGGATCGGACCGACCGGTTCGTTAACGGCACGACAGTAGTAACGAACGCCATCATCGAACTCGAAGGCGCGAAGACTGGACTCCTGACTACGAAGGGCTTTGGCGATACGCTCCGAATCGCTCGCTCGCCGCGCACCGATGACAGGGATCAGCACGACCAGCGAAACGTCCCGGATATTGTGCCGAGGAACTGCATCAAGGAGATTCCCGAGCGTGTCGACTACAGTGGGGAACCAGTCGTCGCGTTGGATGAAGAGGCAGTCGAAGACGCTGTGGACGACCTCGTTGAAGAAGGGATAGAGACATTAGCGATCTGTTTCCTCTGGGGGTTCAAGAATCCCGTTCACGAGCAGCGTGCGAAGGAGATCGTCCAGGAACGTCACCCGGACCTCTATGTCACTGTCTCAAACGAGATATACCCGAAAATCCGGGAGTACGAGCGGATGGTAACGACGACGCTGAACTCCTACGCCGCGCCCGATGTGGCTACTTACGCTGAGGACATCAAAGAGCGGCTCACAGCAAAGGGGCTCGAAGAGTCTCAGATCTCAATCATGCAGGGGTCTGGCGGAATCACGACCCTCGAGGGCGCTAAACGGGAGCCGATCCGGCTGATAGACTCGGGGCCGGTCGGGGGCGTCATTGGAGCACAGGCTTTGGGTCGCCAGGTCGGTGTCGATAATATCATCTGTGCGGACATGGGAGGCACGAGCTTCGACACGTCGATCATCGAGGACGGCGAGTACAAGGTCTCGGAGCGGACAAACGTCCGTGAGTTCGATACCGGCCTCACAAAGGTGCAGATCAAAACCATCGGTGCCGGCGGCGGCTCGGTTGCCTGGCTCGATAACCGGGGAATCCCACAGGTCGGCCCCCAGAGCGCCGGCGCGGACCCTGGCCCGGCCTGCTACGGGGAGGGTGGTACCGAGCCCACCGTCACGGACGCCGCTTTGGTTCTGGGACTGATGAGTCCGAGCGGCTTCCTCGGAGGTCGTCGAGTGCTCGACGTGGACGCGGCCGAGCGGGCGATTAAGGAATCTGTCGCCGAACCGATGGGCTACTCTGTCGATGAGGCAGCCGCCGCGATCTACGAGATTGCTGTAAACTCGATGAGCAACGCCGTCCGGAGCGTTACTGTCGAAGAAGGCCGGGCGCCGAGTGACTTCACGTACGTCTCCTATGGTGGTGCCTCTCCCCTCTACGCCGCGGACATCTGTGAGACTCTCGGGATCGAACGAGCCATTATTCCGCAGAATGCTCCCGTGTTCTCGGCCTACGGTCTGCTCCAAGCGGACGACGTACGAGATTACAGCCAGTCTGTGTTCTGGGAGCCCGGTGACCCGGTGGATTCGATCAACGCCGCGGTCGAGTCGGTCGAGAAGCGCGTCGAAGAATCCCTCGAGTCGGCGGGTTTCTCAGATGCCACGATCGAGCGCAAAGGCGAATTCAAATTCAAGGGCCAGTTGTTCTCGTATCCGGTCACGCTGCCCGACGGCGAAATCACGCGCGAGGACATCGACGACATCCAGGAAGCTTTCCCGGACATCTACGAGGAGGAGTACGGCTCCGGCACTGCGTGGGTCGACTCGCCAGTCATCCTCCGCGGCGTTCGGGTCCGGGGAATCGGTCGCAACGAGAAGCCTGCCCGTACGCCCGCTGATTTGGAAGTCGCCGAGCCGGATCCGGAATCCTCGCGAGAGGTGTACCTGCCTCAGGACCACACTCGGGCGGATGTCGACATCTTCGGCGGAGATGTCCTCCGTCCTGGTGCAGCCGTCCAAGGACCGGCCATAATCGAAGACGGGATCACTACCATGTTCCTGCCAAGGGGGCACGACGTGCAAGTTGATGCGTATGGGAATTACGAGTTGACCGGGGTTCACAATGTCCACAGCACCGAGACAGGGGGAGCGACCGCCACCTCTACGGGAGGCGATCGGTAATGAGCGAACACGGTGATTCCACCGACCCGACGGGTGCTCTGAAAGAGGACTACGACCCGATCCGGGCCGAGATTATCCGGCGTCGTCTCTACAGTATCACACAGGAGATGGGAACGGTGATGATCCGAACCTCCGGGGATCCGGTTATCTCCGAGGCGAAGGATTTCGCGACATTCGTCACCGACGCAGACGGGAACATTACTTCCCTCTCCGGTTACATTCTATTCCACTCAGGCCCCGTGCGCTCGGCGATCCAACACGTAATCGAGAATTACTCGGCTGACGAGATTAATCCGGGCGATCAGTTCATCACCAACGATCCGCATACCACGGGAATACTCCATCCGCCGGACGTCGCCATCATCAAGCCGATTTTCCGCGACGGTGAGTTAATCTCCTGGTGTCTCTCGGTGGCCCATCTCATCGACGTCGGAGGCATTCAGCCCGGCGGTTTCGCCCCCCAAGCCCAGGAAGCCTACGCGGAGGCACTTCGCTGGCCGGGGATCAAAATCGTCGAGGAAGGGAAGATTAACGAGGACATCAAACGCCTCCACGACACGAACGTCCGTATCCCCTCCCGCGTTTTCAACGATATCCGGGCGCTGATCGCGGCCAACAACCGATGTGAGGAGCGAATCCTTGACACCGTTGAGGAATTCGGGCTCGACGAGTACGAACGTTACGTCGGAGTCAACCGGGAACTCACGACTGGCGCCCTCCGGGAACGGCTCCACGAACTCCCCGACGGAACGTGGGAGATCACCGAGCATGTCGAGCACGATGGCCACGAGAATCGGCTCTATGAGCTCCCGATCGAGATGACGATCGACGGGGGAAGCTTGTCGGTCGACCTGTCCGGCGCGGCGGAGCAGGCCCAGGGGTTCATCAACCTCTCTTCTGCCGGCGCGACAGGTGCGGTCCCTTCGACGCTGGCCCTGCTATTAGCCCCGGACGTCCCGTTTAACGCGGGGTTCTTCGATCCAGTCGAGGTCGTGACGCCCCCCGGCACGATTGTCAATCCTGAACTCCCGGCGGCCACCTCCGCGGCACACATGGAAACTGGCTTTAAAATCTTCCGGGGGCTCGTGATTCTCCTCGGCCGGGCGATGGCGCAGTCCGAGAATGAGTTCGTCCGAGAGCATATCATGGCGCCATACCACGAGGCTTGGGCCGTTGCGCAGTTCTATGGCCTGAACCAGTATGGTGAACCCGACGTCTTCCTTGACATGACCGGTGGCGGCGCCGGCGGCGGTGCTCAATCGATCTTCGATGGGATGGACGTCGGTGGGACCTATGCGCAACTGAGCAATAGCGTCCCGGACATCGAGATCAATGAGGACGAACATCCAATTCTCTACCTCTGGCGGAAGATACGGACGGACTCAGCGGGCCCCGGCGAGTATCGGGGTGGGCAGGGAGTCGAGTACGCTTGGGCATTAAATGACGTCGAGGGCGGCCAAGAAACCGTCTCCTCACAGGTCACCCAGCGTCCCACCGGGGCCGTCCAGGGTGGCTACCCTGGAAGCACTACGGTGTTCGAAATCCTCCGTGACACCGACATCCGCGAGCAGATTGGAGCGGACCGCTTACCGAACGACCTAGATGAGGTAAAGGGTCAGTACGAACAGCTCCCCGCCAAGGCTTCGAACGTCCCACTGGATCCCGACGTGGTGTTCTCGAACCGAGAGGGTGCCGGGAGCGGCCTTGGTGACCCACTAGAGCGCGACCCCGACTTGGCTGCCCGCGATGTCGCAGATGGCTACCTATCGGAGTCCGTGGTTGCGGACGTCTACGGCGTCGTGCTCGAGGACGGTGAGGTCGACGAGGCGGCGACCGAGCGACGCCGGGCAGACATACGGTCTCGACGGACTGAATGGGATGTCGAGGCGGAACTCGAAACTTCCGTAGAGGTGGCCGGGATCGTGGGACCGTTCCACCGCTATGTCAACGTAGTGGAGGCCAGCGATGGGCAGTACCTCGCTTGCGACAACTGCGATTCCGTTCTTGCCCCGTTCGCCGGCGCCGACGACGAGGGCTGGCTGACGTACCTCGCGAGCAACCGCTCGCCGGTCGAGGAGCGCTTCGATGACCTGCACTTGTTTGTCCAAGAGCGCGATGCCGAACCGGACGTCATTCTGACCGAACACGCCTGTCCGGACTGTGGGATCCTCCTCCGAACAGACGTGGTCACAGCGTAACTCCACAACCTCATCGCGACCGGCGTGCGCTGCCTGTACAGCGATTGAATGAATCCCTCCGCCTCGACGGTCACTGAAAGTGTGCCACCATGGAGAAGCAAATAAGGTGGGAGGGCCCTCAAGAAGCGGCCATGCAGTCGAGTGCTGCGATCCTAGACGAGCCCATCAACTCTACTGACTTCGTTGGTCAGCCGGCCGCGACGAACGATACGATCACCGTCGCGGAGCCGACCGGGGAGGAGATTCTTGTCGAAATCGGTGCCTCCAGCCTGTGTCATACTGATGTCGCTATCGCCACAGGCCAATTTGACGAGACAACGCCGCTTGTGATGGGCCACGAGGGAGCCGGGTATGTTCGAGACGTTGGCGAAGATGTCGAATCCGTCGCGGTCGGGGACAGTGTCGTTCTCGGCCGGATACAGTGTGGCGAGTGCACCTACTGTCGGCAGGAACGGCCGAACCTCTGTACCGAGCGCGGCAGGGCCCGACGGCGTGGGACGCTCCGCACCGGAGAGATCCGGTTTTCCCGAAACGACGAGCCGGTACACCACTGCCACGGAGTTTCCTCGTTCACTGAGTATACGCTCGTGACCGAGGACGTCGCCGTGGGCATTACTGAAGAATTGCCGATCGAGCATGCAACACTGCTGGGCTGTGGAATTGTCACTGGAGCGGGTGCCGTCATGAACACCGCTGACGTCGACGCTGACCATTCGGTGGCCGTGTTCGGCTGTGGTGGCGTTGGGTTGAGTGCTGTCCAAGCGGCGGCGATTCGGGGAGCGGCCCCGATCATCGCCGTGGACCTCGATCCCGAGAAATTGGAACTCGCCAAGACACTGGGGGCGACGGATACAGTGAACGCTCGGAAGGAGGAAGACCCAGTTTCGGCCGTCACGGACCTAGCCGACGGGGGCGTGGATGCCGCGTTTGAGGTGGTCGGTGACCCGTCGGTCATCGCTCAGGCCATTGATACCCTCGGGCCGCTCGGAAAGGCCGTCTTGGTCGGTATTCCTCGATCAGGCCATCACGAGGTGTCTCTCGATCTCTCACGCCTCGTCACCACCGAACAGCAGATTCTCGGCTCACTCAATGGCTCCTACGACCTGAAGGCGGCGATCCCGATACTCGCTGAGCTGCTGGTTGATGGCGAGTTCGAAGCCGATCCCTTGATTACCGGCCGGCGCTCGCTTCCCGAGGTAAACGAAGCGTTGGATACCCTTGAGTCTGGAGATGGAATCCGGCAGCTGATCATTCCTTGAGATTGGTCCGGTAGAAATTGAATAGATATTGGATTCATGGGCGCTAGCCAAATCCCATATTCCGTACCTAGGCACTGCTCAGAAACGTCAGACGACATCTGCTGAACTCTCTCTGACGATATGCCAGATAATCTCTGAGAGTGTCCCCCGAGATCGCCAGCAGGGCCGGTCAACATTAACGCCTACTAGGTGGATTTTGTGGACTTGATTTTCACATTGTACAGGCTGTGAAAGATGACATCGAAACCCGTGACGGACCTCCAGATTTGGGCCCATTTGGATATTTCATCAATACTATTTACTGGATCATTCAAGACGTAACCATATAAGTTCGTTG
>CAZKGF010000013.1:0-380 GCA_964552115.1 uncultured Halobacteriales archaeon | reverse complement strand
AACCACCCGATTCCGATTCGATCAAGCACGCCAATAATGAACCACTAGGCGATCGAAACCAGGAGAAAATCGCCCCGGTGGTGGCGGTTATCATGACCGACGGCAAGCGATTCTGGATTTTTCATGGCCGTTGAGTGGGCAGACGAGCAAAATCCTGTATTCGGGCCTGTACGGCCAGTGAACGATCGTCGCAACGAAGATGATTCTCGGGGAGTTGCGGGAAAAACATAGAATCGATAGCACCGAGTTTTTCGTCGACGGGGCACCGTGGCTGCACACTGGCTCTTTTTGAGCTTGGTATGTTTTTCGGCACGAAAACCCATACGGACCGGAATCCAGCTGAACATTCATTTAGAAATATAAAACGATAGAATGAACAT
>CAZKGF010000012.1:9810-21719 GCA_964552115.1 uncultured Halobacteriales archaeon | reverse complement strand
ACGGAAGGCGACGGATTCTATCACGTCCTCGAGACACTCAACACTGAACGAATTATCTGGGCAGCGATCCCGTTGGCGGCCGGCGAACTCGCACTGGACCTTGCTGTCGACTACGCGAACGAACGCGAAGCCTTCGAACGACCGATCGGCCAGAATCAAGGGATACAGTTCCCGTTAGCGGAAAACAAGATCGAACTCGAGACCGCCAAACTGATGATCTATAAGGCTGCCTCGCTCTACGACGCCGGGGAGGACTGTTCGATGGAGGCCAACGCAGCGAAGTTCATGGGTGCCCGAGCTGGGTTCAACGCCTGTGACCAGGCCATCCAGACCCACGGCGGGATGGGCTTTGCCAACGAGTATCACGTCGAGCGATTATACCGTGACGTGCGACTGGCACGGGTTGCCCCTGTCAGCGACGAACTCGTGCAAGCGTACGTCGGGGACAAAGTCCTCGGCCTCCCCAAGTCCTATTGACGCCGTGGAAAGGCCTCCAGTCAGGCTGGGCGAGAAACTATTTCAACAGGCTCCGACAAGCCCGCCGTATGACCACAGCGTACCAGACGATTTCGGTGGAACAAGACGGCCCTGTGTCTACCGTTCGGGTCGACCGGCCGGACTCGATGAACGCCGTCAACCTCACTGTTCTTTCGGAGCTGGCAACCGCGATCGACGCAGCCGACGACACGAGCAGGGTCACAATCCTCACCGGCGCAGGCGACAGAGCGTTCATCGGTGGCGGTGACATCAAGGCCTTTCAGGACCGATCGGGCGTCTGGTTCCGGGAGGAATTTCGCGAGCAGATGGCAGAACTCGAAGACGCGCTGGAGACCAGTCGGTCTCCGGTCATCGCTGCAGTCAATGGGGTCGCACTCGGTGGCGGGACCGAAATCGCGATGATGTGTGACATGATCATTGCCGCCGAAAGCGCCCGATTCGGCCAACCGGAGATCGGACTGGGTTTCATTCCCGGTGCAGGCGGCACCCAACGGCTGACCCAGCTCGTGGGATATCTGAAAGCGAAGGAATTGGTCCTGACAGGCCGGCACGTCCCCGCACCAGAAGCCGTCGAGATCGGTCTGGCGAACGAGGTCGTCCCCGACGACGAATTGGACGAGCGAGTAACCGATGTAGCCGAGCAACTCGCTGATGGCCCACCCATCGCGCAGTGGTTCGGGAAGAAGGCAATCAACGAAAGCAGAGCAGAACTGGAGAATGGACTTGAACTCGAAGCCGCATTGACTGGGCTCCTGTTCGAAACCGAAGATAAGGCAGAGGGCCACGCTGCGTTTCTGGAAGACCGCGAACCGGAGTTCACTGGAGAGTAAGCTGGAAAAGCGCGGACGCATAGATTTTTGTCCCTGCCTTCGAGGTACCTGCGTATGGCTGATGACGTCGAGGGAAACCCAGATCGCTTGACCACACACCTCGAAGAAATGATACGCATCCGTGAGTTCGAACGCAGAGTTAGTTCGTTGTTCGAGGACAACGAGCTTCCGGGATTCGTCCATCTGTATATCGGACAGGAAGCCGTCGCTGTCGGCGCGTGTGGGGCACTGGAGTCCGAAGACTACATCACCAGTACACACCGGGGGCACGGTCATGCGCTCGCCAAAGGCCTCGATCCAGACCGAATGATGGCGGAGCTATTCGGGAAGGAAACGGGATACTGTGGCGGGAAAAGCGGGAGCATGCACATCGCCGATGTGGAAGCAGGCATGTTGGGGGCAAACGGCATCGTGGGGGCCGGACCCGTCCTCGCCGCAGGGGCTGGCATGTCGATCCAACACGGAGATAGCGAAGCAGTCTGTCTCTCGTTCTTCGGAGAAGGTGCATTTGCAGAGGGGCAGGTCCACGAAGCGATGAACCTGGCAGGGGTACGCGATTTACCCGTTGTATTCGTGTGTGAGAACAACCAGTACGGTGAGATGACGCCCGCGTCGGCCCAACACCATCTGGATGGCTTCGACCACCGAGGCGATCCGTACGGCATGCCCACCGACCGAATCGACGGGATGTCCGTCCAGGAGGTATACGAGGCGACGTCTACCGCCGTCGACCGAGCCCGATCGGGAGCTGGCCCATCGATCCTCGTCTGTGAGACGTATCGGTATCGGGGCCACTACGAGGGAGATCCGACCACCTACCGAACCGAGGACGAAGTCCAGGAGTGGCAGGATCGCGATCCGATCGACACCCTCGAAGAGCGGCTCGTCGAAGCCGGCCATCTTACGGCCGACGAGATTGACGCCCTGCGGGATCGGGCTACCGAGCGGATCGACGAGGCGGTGGCATTTGCTCGAGACAGCGAGTATCCCGATCCCGAGACCGCTTCGAATGACGTGTATACGGAGTTGATCTGAATGGTCGAAATGTCGATGCGGGACGCGTTGAACGACGCTCTGGGGGAGGAACTCGAGCGCGACGAGTCGACCTATTTACTCGGTGAGGACATCGGCGAACCAGGCGGGAGTTTTGGGATCACTCGAGGCTTGCTCGAAGAATACGGGTCGGATCGCGTCATCGATACGCCGATCAGCGAAGCGGCGATCGTCGGCAGTAGTGCGGGCGCTGCCCTCACCGGAACGAGACCGATCGCGGAGATCATGTATGCCGACTTCATGGGTCTGGCAGCCGATCAAATCTTGAACCAGGCAGGGCTGTTCAAGTTCATGTTCGGTGGCGACGTCTCCGTCCCGATGACGGTTCGGACGGTCAACGGTGGGGCCGGGTTCAATGCGGCGGCCCAGCACTCCAAAAGCCTGCACGGATTGTTCATGCACATGGCAGGAGTGCGTGTCGTCCTGGCGAGCACTGTTCACGATGCCAAGGGCCTCCTCAAGAGTGCGATCCGGTGTGACGACCCGGTGCTGTTCTTCGAGCACATGGAACTGTACAACCGATCGGCCGACATCCCCGAGGAGTCCTACACGATCGCCCTTGGGGAGGCGGCCATCGAACGCCCAGGATCTGACGTGACCGTGATCGCGACCCAGCGCCTCCTCCACGACGCACTGACTGTTGCCGATGACCTATCTGGAACCATTAGTGTAGAGGTCGTAAGCCCCCGGACGATGAAGCCCCTCGACGTTGCCACACTGACTGAGAGTGCGAAAAAGACCGGTCGAGTCGTCGTCGCAGACGAGTCGTTACTCCAAAACGGGCCCGGGTCATATATCGCCCAACGGGTCGAATCCGAGGCGTTCTATCACTTGGAGGCGCCCGTCGAGGTTGTGGGCGTCGACGACTCTCCCATCCCGTTCTCTCCACCGCTTGCCGATACGGTTGTGCCGGGAACCGAGGCCATCGAAACGGCGATCAATTCACTGCCCGGACTATCATGAGCCTCGAACGTCGACTCACACGACTGGAGCACCGAGAAGCGATCAAAGAGCTGCGCGCAGAATATTGCTACCGTATCGACAATCGAGAATGGGACCGTTTCGTCGCACTGTTCGCCGACGATGCCCATTTGGATTTTGGGCCCGTGGGAACGTTCGACGGAACGGAAGCCATCTCCGACTTTGCAGAAGACATCGTCGGGGCCGAGCATCCGTTTCTCGCCCACATGGTTCACAATCCCGTCATTGCACTCGATGGCGAGGAGGCCACCGGCCGCTGGTATTTCGAGGTGCCCTGCACGTTTGTAGATGGAGCCGCCGGCTGGATTCAGGGAACATACGACGACGAATACACGTACGAAGACGATGAGTGGAAATTCGCCTCGATCGTTGCGGATTTCAATTACTTTGCGACATACGACGAGGGATGGGCGGAACACGTGCCGCCACACGCGAGTGAGTAAGATCAAACAGGCCGTACCCGGTCAGGTTCGTAGCGCGATGGCGGAGCCATACGTACCCCGTTGGCGGACCCATCGGCGACCATCGGGGTTACAGTACGTAGTCTGGAGGACGAACACTGGGACATCGCCACAAAACACGCTCGTGATCACAGTCTGGCGGGGAATTCACAAAGCGTGACATTGCTAAAATTGTAATGGCCCCACCAGTTGGTAGGTATCCGATACATTCAGCGGGGTGAACTTAAAATTACTGATTGAAAAAATTTCCGTACAAGTGGAGACGGAACAAAAATTGTCCGCCCAATTCGTAACAACCTGTATCACTCTTTTCCGAGCACAGGTGGCGAAAAAATCGGTCAGGCTGGGTGGCTGGAATACCAGAACACTAAAATGAGTTACCTGTAACCCCCGGAGCATGACGAACCAACCCTATCCAGAATGGGACTTCAAGGAACGCGATGCGCTCATTTTGAGCGAACTTGCAGAGGAGCCCACGCTTTCTGCTCAAGAATTGCGGGATATTCTCGAAGAAAAACACGACATCGACATTTCCCGGGTAACGGTGAGCGAATCGATCAGGCAAATGCGGGCGGAAGGGGTTTTCAGAGAAGCGATCATCCCCAACGAACGGTATCTTTTCTTCGCTCTATTTGAATATCAGTTCTTTCCACCCAATTTCGAAGACAATTGGCGGGATGCGTTGGAATACGTCCGCGACGACGAACATACGCTTCTGTTCTTTCTGGCTGATGGGCAATACCAGTGGAAGTCCGTCATGGTGTTCCGCGATTTGGAGCAGCAGTCACGATGGATCCATGATTTCTACAAACGGCATGGAGATCTCATCCTGGATCTCCGCAACACCGTGGTCACGAACGTATTGAAATTCAACGCCGATCCCGAAATCTTCCAGACGCTACTTGAGGAGTAGCTGACCGGGCTCGGTCCTCGAACGATAGCGCCCAGTAGCTATGCTTTTGTGGGTGGGGAGAGCAGAATCGGACAATGATTACGTTCGACGATTCTGCCGCTGGTGAGGCGCTTGCATCACGGGCTCGCCAACTCATGGACGAGGTCGTCATTCCCGCCGAACGCGATCTGGAGGGTGGAATGGCGGTGTCGGAACAGACGAAACAGGACCTCCGTGAATCCGCCCGAGAATACGGGGTGTATGCGCCACAAATCAGTGAAGAATACGGTGGAATGGGACACGATTTCCGTGACGTGCTCCCCACGTTCGAGCAAGCCGGTCGAAGCCTCCTTGGGCCAATTGCGATGCGTGTCTCCGCCCCCGATCAGGGAAACATGGATCTCCTCGAACTTCACGGCACGACCCAGCAAAAGGAAGAATATCTAGAGCCCTTGGTCGCCGGTGACCTTCGGTCGGCCGTAGCCATGACCGAGCCGATGCAAGGAGCCGGTTCGGATCCAAAGATGATCAAGACGACGGCCGAACAGGATGGAACCGACTGGGTCATTGACGGCCACAAATGGTGGACCACCCAGGGAGTAGGCGCCGACGTGTACTTCGTCTTTGCTCGGACGGACCAGGATGCCCACCCATACGAGGGGTGTTCCGTTTTCATTGTACCCGCCGATGCAGACGGCGTCGAGGTGGTCAGAAACATTCCTCATTTAGGCAGTTCGATCGAAGGGAAGGGCCACGCCGAGATCAAATTCAACAGCGTCCGTGTTCCCGAATCCCACATCGTAGGCGAA
The DNA here is from genome assembly GCA_964552115.1 of uncultured Halobacteriales archaeon. GTDB lineage: Archaea > Halobacteriota > Halobacteria > Halobacteriales > Haloarculaceae > CAZKGF01. The sequence goes on along the minus strand of CAZKGF010000012.1, from coordinate 16,195 downwards.
GAGGGCAAGGGATTCGACCACATGCAAGAACGTCTCGGGCCCGCCAGACTCACGCACTGTATGCGGTTCTCGGGCATGGCTCAGCGGTCGCTGTCGGTAGCAAAGGCATATCTCTCCGAACGGGAAGGGTTCGGCTCGAAACTCGCAGACAAACAACAGGCACGGATCGACATCGCAGAACAGGAAATGTACCTCCAGGCAGCCCGCGCACTCAATCGCACTGCGGCGGCACGCATCGCCGAGGGCGACCAGGCACGGATCGAGGTTGCGATGTGTAAGGTATTCACTGCAAATGTCGTCCAGGAGGTAATCGACACTGCCCTCCAATACTGCGGCGGAAGCGGCATGAGCCGAGATCTGCCGATCGCGGACTTTTATGAAAGCGTCCGACAGTTCCGAATCGTGGACGGTGCCGATCAAGTTCACAAACGATCGATCGCACGAGCTGCGTTCGACGATATCGACGCTGCCGAACTGCAAAATCTCCCTCGATTTGGAGAATGACATCCTCCATGGCCTGAAGGCCGTGGTTTCCCCTCGCGTGTGGTCGGGCGGGCCGACTCCACCGGGGGCAACATTCCCCTCGCGGGTACTCCGGTTTGCACGCACGCCGTCGGTCCCTGACGGGAGTGGTGTGCTTGGGTATCCGCTAGGCCCGTGCGGGCGGTGCCATCCACCTGACTCGGACTCACGTCCGCGTCTGACTCGGGCAGGCTCGCGTTTTTGATGACGGGTGAACGCCAAACCACACCCAATTTTCCCGAGTTGCTATCTCTCTGTTCGACCCTACCGGGTATAACCCCGTGGAGAGCGGAGTGGAAGTGAACGCGATTCACGCCCGCCGTCAACGGCGGGACTTTCTCACTGTGTGAGATATTTCCAATCCTCTCCAAGGTTCAGCCGCCGTGGCAAGGGAAAACGTGAAGCCAAGATATTCAGTTTCAATCAATACTATATAATAGATATGAGTTATCCGAGTGGATTCAATATCGCACTATTTGGGATTAAAACAAAATATTTTCTCATATAATACGGTTTTAGGCGAGTATTTACACTATATATCATTTAATACGACTATCTTCTATTTATCGAATAATGACTAAATATCTATAATAATCCTTGAATACCGTATTTCAAACAATTGTTACCCGGCCACACCTGACTGACGGGCGTCAGTGCTACCTGTCCAACCCTCCCCACCGACCAAAACAGAAATTCGCCAACACTCATCCTTTAAGATACCAACGTCGGTAGCTCCGGCCCATGAACGACGAGTCGTCGGCCCTGCCGTTCTCACGATGGTGGCTCGTGGTCGCTGCCGCAGGGACGATCGGCGTTGCCGGCACCTACCAGTTCGTGTGGTCGTCGATCCGGGCTCCGATCGGCATGCAAGTGGGGGCATCCGAGGCTGGCTTGGGGACTGTCTTCACACTCTTCATCTTTTTCCAGACTGTCACGCAGTTTCCGGCTGGCTGGGTCCGAGACCGATGGGGCCCCCGCGTTCCGATGATCGGCGGAGCTATTCTCCTCGCGATCGGCTATGCCGGAACGGCGGTTGCCTCGTCGCTACTGGCGGTGTATCTCTTTTTTACCCTCGGAGGCATCGGTGCCGGGGCAACCTATACTGTCGCGGTCAACACACCTGTCAAGTGGTTCGACGAACACCGTGGCCTGGCTACGGGTATCGTCATGATGGCCTACAGTGGCGTGAGCTTCCTCGTCATTCCGCTGGTCCGGAATAGTCCGGATATCGGACTGACGCTGCTCGGCATGGGGGCACTCGTCGGAGGTGTAACCCTCGTCGCCGGCGTCCTCCTGCGGGATCCAGGCCCGCTGCGAACCGCCGAGAAGACCGACGCTTCGGACGAAGCGGCCCCATCTGAATCCGACGCTTCGATGTCCCCGACGGTCTACACCTGGCGAGAGGCGATCCGAACCTGGCAATTCTGGCTCCTCTACATCGTTTTTCTGGTCGTCAACGGGGTTGGGCTCATGGTTATCGGGAAAGTCGTGAACTACGCCGAAGCACTCGCACTCTCCCCCACTGCAGCCACGACAAGTGCGTCGATGATCGCCCTGGCCGGTGCCGTGGGGATTCCCGTTGTCAGCGGACTGTCGGACCGATTGGGCCGCGAACGCACGCTGGCCGTCTCCTTGTGCCTGTGCGGCATTGCCTTGGGCGGCGCCGTCGTCGTCGGTCGGGCGGGCTACTCCATTGCCTTCGTGGCATTCATCACTGGGGCCGAATTCTTCCGGAGCCCCGTATTCGGCATCTTTCCGCCGATCATCGGGTCGTACTTCGGGACTGCCCGCTCGTCCGAGAACTACGCCACCCTGTATACGGCGAAGTTGTGGGGCGGCCTATTCGCCGGTACCGTGTCAAGTTCGCTCATCGTCGCAATTGGCTGGTCACCGACGTTCCTCCTCGGTGCTGTCTTGATGAGTGTTGTTGGAGTTGCCACCTTCTTCCTCCGGCCGGTCCAATCCTGAGACGGTATTCTGCCCCGTTCAGTATGCAGCATCCGCCGAGATAGGTCATCGCGCCACACGCATTGTAATTTGGCGGAACAAGGATTCAGTCTGTGTCCTTCCGCTCCGAGTGTCGGCATGTGGATCGCTGAGTGCTGGTCTTCATTTTCGGGGTACTATTCCTAGCACCTCACGGCGCGGACAATAAAAACAGGTCTCTCTTTGGAGTGAATTGTACGTGACGAGTGGCTATCCTGGGACCCACCGGACGGATCGTTGAGGTCCTGTTCGAGTATGAAACATAGTGTGCCACCCTCGTCACCGATTCGAAACTGGGAATTCCCTCCGAGGTTAGGCCCACATCATGCATCGAGCGGGACGAGTTGAGATAAACCGTATTTTTGTCTGTTGGTTTATCAAACTATTCGCCACGGGACTTAATGGGCAGAGACGGATGGTCTGGCACAGGTGACTCCAGTGGATAGGAAAGGCAAGTCCATACGCGTCTTGCACGTCGACGACGATCCGGAGTTCGTCGAGTTAGCGGGGACCATGCTCGAACGACAGAACGATCGATTCGCTGTCGAATCTATAACGAGTGCACGGAAGGTTCTCGACCGACTCGACTCGGGCGATTTCGACTGTGTCATCTCCGATTTTGATCTTCCGGAGCAGACCGGGTTAGAACTTCTCGAGGCGGTTCGGGCGGCCTATCCATCACTGCCCTTCATTCTTTTTACTGGCAAAGGAAGTGAAGAGATTGCCAGTGAGGCAATTTCTGCTAACGTTACAGATTACCTCCAGAAAGAGGGGGGAACGAGTCAGTATGCAGTCCTCGCGAATCGGGTCCGTAACGCCGTCGAAAAGTACCACGCCGAAGCCGAATTGATCGACAGGGAGCAACGACTGAACCTGTTTTTCGAGCAATCACCGCTGGGTGTAATCGAATGGGACGAAAATTTCCATCTCAATCGGATAAACGATTCCGGTGAGGAAATTCTCGGGTATTCCCAAGCCGATCTTCGGGGGGAAGACTGGGAAGCAATCGTTCCCGAATCCGATCGAGACCAGGTAGCAGAGGTGGTGGCCGATCTGCTAGAGAACAAAGGCGGCTACCACAGCATCAATGAGAACGTTCGAACGAACGGTGAGCGGATTATCTGTGAATGGCACAATTGGGTCGTCACGGACGAGGCCGACGACGTCGTCGCGATATTTTCGAATTTTCAGGACGTGACCGATCGCGAGGAGCGCAAACGCGAACTCGAACGGTACGAGGCCTATCTCGAGGAATCGACCGATATCGTCACCGTCCTCTCCGAGGATGGGACCATCGAGTACCAGAGCCCGTCCGTTACGCGAATACTCGGCTACCCACCGGGCGGACTCGTCGGGGAAGATGGTTTCGAATTCATTCATCCAGATGACGAGGCGGCTGCGAGGGATACGTTTGCCGACGTCATATCCGAACCCAATGGGACGGGGACAATCGAATGCCGGTTTCGGACGGCGAACGACGAGTGGTGTTGGCTGGAAATTCGCGGGACGAACCGGCTAGGCGATGACCCAATTGACGGGGTACTCACAAACAACCGAGATATTACCGATCGTAAAGAACGCGAGGCCGAACTTGAACGAGCGAGAGATCTCCTCGGTCGGTCGGAGCGGATCGCCAATGTCGGCGGGTGGGAGATCGATGGAGAGACGAATGAAGTGTTCTGGACGGAGAACCTCTTCGACTTACTCGGCATCGACGACACCGAAGAACCACCGCTCACAGAGGCTCTGGATGTCTATCACGAGGACGATCGCCACATCGTCGCGTCCGCCGTCGAAGACGCGATTGAGACGGGCGAGTCATTCGACGTCGAAGCGCGGTTTCACCGCCCGGACGGAGAACTCCGATGGCTTCGCGTCAAGGGCAACCCGACGACGTCTGCGGATGGTGGGACGAAAGTCCGAGGTGCAGTCCAGGACATTACCGATCGACGACGTCGCGAGCGTGCTCTTCGCGAACTCTATGACATTATGTCGGATAGCTCGAAGACCTTTTCTGACCAAGTGAAGGCGGTCCTCGAATTGGGCCGCGACGAACTCGAGACCCAATATGGAACGCTGTCGAAGATTCGCGGTCAAGAGTACCTGTTCGAATTTGTGGCCGCAGACGATGACAGCATCCAGGCGGGCGATGTGGTGCCGTTGTCGGCCACCAACTGCGAGATCGCGGCTCGGACCGAACAGACACTCGTTCTTGGTGATATCGAACGAGACGCACCCGCTGAAACAGATCGTGCAGGCTTTTCCGATTTCAGTATCTCGTGTTACCTCGGTGCCCCTGTGTTCGTCGACGACGAGGTGTATGGCACGCTCTGCTTTTACGGGACTGAAGCCAGAACTGACCAGTTTTCGGATTGGGAAGTCACCCTGGTCGACTTGATGAGTCGGTGGCTCGGCTACGAACTCCACCGTCGCCACGTTCCCGAATGATGGCACAGCCAAGCCGTCCAATCAAAGACACTATTCTGGAATTGAAGAGTGCAACCCACCGGCCATGCGACGAGAAACTCTTGCTACGAATCCGGTTACCCTGATCGTTCGCTCGATATCAGCCCGGGATGCATCAATTAAAAAGGATGCTCAGCCAATTTCGGTGGGGTTGTGATGATTTCGAGGTCAACCTCGGCCCCGTCTTCATCGACTGTGACCGTTTTGGCCGTCTCGCCGGCTGAAACTTCGTATTCTCCATGTTCGAGAGACGTTGACAGTTGCCCGTTTGGGCCCGTTACCCCCTCCGTACACGACTGCTCCTGAGCGTTCGTTAGTTACACTAACGCGCTGGTCGCGGAGTGAAAGCCCATCCTTCTCTCGAACGGTAACGGTCAACTCCCTGTCCCGTTGCCTGAGATCAGTGGGAATCCACAGCCAGCTAACAAGACAATGAAGATTAACGCAAGGAACGCTATCAGCTTGCGTTGATCGTTATTGTCACTCATTAGCCGGAGAGATCCCGAGAAGTTTGCATCGGTCTTCAGCGGTAAAATGCCGACCTAATCCTGGAATCAATGCTTCGAAACCGGCCATCAATGATCCTCTGACCAACGGTCCACTTGGCTAGGTTTCGCCGAAAAACCACATTTCAACCGTGAACATGCGTCCACACCCGCCGGATCGTCACCCACGATGGTCCCCAGTTTCGGGACTATTCATTAGGGTCTGATTCCCCTCGACATGTTTCGGGGGACGAGTGAAGACGAGTGAAAGACTCCACATTCATCAACACGAACGCCGCATCTTGAAAAAATGAAAATTTATTGTAAGTTATCACTGCTTACTGGGTCGGGAGCTGGCTGTACAACGCCACTACATCAAGGATATCAACCCCGCCCTCGCTGTTGAAGTTGAATCGATCGGGATTATTCTGCACCGGGTCACTATTCAAATTGGCGTACAGCGCGACAACGTCCAGGATGTCGTAATTCGCGTCACCGTTGACGTTATTCAGCTTCCCGTTACCAGTCGTGTCCGCTGCCGGGTTGTCGAAGTCACCAACCGTTGGATTCACCGGCGCTGCTGTCACATTGATCGTCGCAGTGCCGTTGTTGAAGCCGGATCCGGAAGCTTCAACGCTAATCGTCCCGGGAGTACTCGCGTTCACGCTGAACGTCGCAGTACCGTTTGAGTCCGTAGTCTGATCTGGCACTGACACTCCGGCACCGGACACGTGTATAGTTGCTCCTTGGGCCTTCGTGCCGTCGATTGCGGTTGTAACCGTCGTTCGGACGGGGGTGTCTTCTCCAACCCTGATTTCGGAAACGTTCGTGGTCACGGCGAGGGCCGGCTGTCCGACGCGCACAGAGGCCGTTCCCTTTTTCGACTTCGTAATACCAGTGATCTGGACGTTCCCCTGTGCGTTAGC
>CAZKGF010000012.1:0-9800 GCA_964552115.1 uncultured Halobacteriales archaeon | reverse complement strand
CGTTGGCAGTCATCGTCGTCGTAGCCGCGCCAGCTCCGTCGGACGTCAGACTCGTCGAGGCGAGCGTGGCCACCGTGGTGTTGTTCACGAGGGCGCTGATAGAGAGACCGCCTATGTTTACCGCGCCCTCGTCATTAGTAACAGTGAAATTCACGCTCGTCGTGTCTCCAGTGGCGAGTTGTCCCTCGTTCGTCGACACGTTCACGGTCGTCACAGCGTTGAAGAACGACACTTGTTCCGTGGGAGCAGTGCTAATGTCTCTATCCGGTTCGTACGCGTCGATGTCGACAGTCCCAACATTGCTGTCCTGATAGGCGACATATATCTTTCCAGACGTCCCAGTGTCGAAGTCGTATGACCCATCACTATTGGGTGTTTCAACAGTCGAGCCGAAGTCGTCGTTCCATACCTGCTCAACTTGGGCGGAACCACCAACGGTTACCAGGGCTTCGATATTACCCAGACCGCTTGTGACGTTGTTCCCACTGCTATCCTGAATCGTGATGATCGCTCGTGCTTGGTCATCAGGTGCCGGATAGGTTCCGTCGGTGAAACCGTTCTTCACTTTGTAGATGGCGATCGATTCCGGTGAGCCAGCGTCCACCGGAATGGTCGTCGTGGCCGTGACCCCTGTGTACCCGATGGGGAACGCTTCAACATCGTAGTTGCCGGTTACGTCGAACGACAGGTTCGCACTTGCAATGCCGTCTGCACCAGTCTGCGTGGTGTTGACCACCGTCAAACTACCGCCCGGTGGGATGCTGACGGCATTGAAATTGACGGATGTTCCACCGTAGTCCTGCCCGTTGTCACCCAACAGCGAGCTGTTTGACACTTTGACCTTGTACTGTTGTGGAGTGTTTGCTCCGGCCGACGGTGCGCTCATGTAGGAAATAGACGCTGGTGTCGCTTGTCGAACGGTAATTCCCGTCGCCGTTTCCTGGCTGCGGGTCGTTCCTACCTCCGGTTGCGTGGTTACGGTGAGTTTGACATCGGTACCTGCGGCATTCGAGGAAATGTTGTAATGGAGATCTTCGATCTCCAACGTATCGCCCCTGACCGAATCTACCCCGGCCGTTTTGAGGGCAAGTTTTTTCTGCGTGCGGATTTCCTCCGAGACACCGTAGGCTGCACCACCAGCGTTGTAAGTCGGATCGTTCGCACTCCGGGTATCGAACGAAACGCCGCTAGACTGTGGCAAGGTCACATTGATCCACGTGTCTTGTGCAATGTCACCGTCAATGGTTGAGTGGATGGTCAGGTCGTTGTCTGCGGTGTCGACTGTTTCGTCTCCGGCATCTGTGTAATCAGCGCCAACGACCCCATCGTTGTCGACCCAAAACGTCTCGTTATAGGCAGTCGGCGGGGATGTTGGACTCCCGTCATCGTTGAAGTAGGCCGTCGGTGAGGATGCGGCTTGGAGGCCGGCGTCTGTTTCAGAACTGACGCTATTGGCAAACGTGCCCGCGAACGTGACCTCCGAGGTGGTTGCATCAACGGAGACGTTGAACGGCATACTGTCAACGAGCACATCGTCCCCAGCAGCAGAATCAGTTAAGACGTCGATACGGAGCGATGTAGGTGTCAATTCTGCGATGGAGACTTGAGAGGAAAGCGCTCCGTTTCCGCTGATACCTGCAGCGGAGCTATAAGATTCAGTTGTATAATAGATAGGTTCTCCGTCATCCCAGGAGGTGTCCGCGTTCGCATCCCAGAATTTCGCCTCGCCGGAACCGCCAGCAGCGAAGTTCAAAACATCAATTTCATCGCCGGCATTCAGCCCACCGGAGCCATCAACCAAGACGGGATCAGCCTGAGTCGAGTACGTCCCACCGTCTTGTGAGTCGATGAAGATGTCTTCGTCGTTCGTCGGATCACTATCTATGGTATGGGTGAACGTGCTGTCACCACCCGAGAGATAGACGTTGTCGGTGGCATCGAAGTCGGTGGCATCAGCGTCAGCACCACTGGTGACCCCATCGTTTCCATGGGTAATTAATGTGTCACTAGAGATAGCGGTTGTCGAATCACTGCTATAATAGATATCTTCGTCTAGATCATATGCGCCCGTTGTCACAGATTGATTTGTGTCGAGGTAATAAAGCCCGGCCGCTGTGCCAACAACCGTTTTGGTATACTCCGTCAACACGGCCGATTCAACAATGTCGACTGCCTCGGGATAATTGCCGACCCAGGTTTCGTTGTCTCCTCCGTTTGTATCGATTACCGTATCCGGAGCATCCGTATACTGAATGTCGTTGTCCGCATCGAAAACTACGTCGTCAGTTCCATTGTCGAACGTATCATCGTTATTCGAATCATCGAAGCCAACGTGGGACCCAGTGGAAAGCGCTGTCAGCTCCTGTCCAGCCACGGCGTTACCGGGGACGGCACCGGTAGTGGACGTCCCATCCGCATCGACGATCGTCTCCAGATCGGTAGCGCGAAGATCGAAGGTGAAACCCGCTCCCCCTGGGATTGTGATGTTGATTTGTGAACCTGCACTGAGGTCGCCAGCCGATGAGGATTCCACGATAAACGTATTTCCCGCATTCGTTACCGTTTGTCCAGATTTACCGGCCACCAATGTCTCTGACGTTTCACCGAGTGTGGAGTCATCAGTGCCCGCGGTTACAGCCGTTCCCGAGTTGAAGGCAATTTCGGGTTGGTGCGCAGTCAGGGTGTTCACCGTCTCGGTGTTGACTCCAGAAGTTATGATTTTTGACAGATTTATGGTTCCCCTAGCAGAGGCCTCCGTAGCCACAGGTTTCGTATCCGTGTTTGCTGCACCGGTTGCGTACATGGTGGACTTGGCCACTCCATCCGCATTTAGATGGTGAGACGGTCCAGATCCAGTGGTAGCAGCCCCAGCACCACCGAACACGAAGCCGCCTACCGACACGCTCGTGACCATCACGAACACCAACAACCCAGCTCGTGCTTTCTCTCCAATCTCTATCATAGGCAATACATCACCGTCAATGGCCGGCCAGATTCGACTGTCAGTACCTGGCCTGTCATGAATTGTCTAAACATTTATTGACTCCCTGGAAGCCTCAGAGGAAGATCTCCTCAAGTCGAACGAGACCCTGCCACCGTCTCCGGTTTCACCTGATGGCAACCGGTTTTGTCTCTCAGAATAGGTGGCCACTCCAGTCTCGCCGTCGGTACTATTCAGGACTGCCATCGCCTCATGCACGGCATAAGTAGGTGTATTCGGCCGTGTTTCACGCAGCCCGATTGGTACCACTCCACACAGACGATGTACGGAGGGGCTTATAATTCCAGGCGATTGTGACGACGCCAACCTCGCAATCCGGCCGTCGCACCGGTTCTACCAGTTCAGTTCTTGCAAGGCACCATCTCGACACATGGCCCCCGATCCTGATACTGGTCTTGTGATTATCGAGGTAGTAGTGGAACCATCTGTGATTATATTAGTAGTTGAATCATAGAGATGAACCGCAAGATGGCGGCCCACACACTGGGATCAGGGGTTGAAGTTGAAATCGCTAATTCGACCCCTGCTTATAAAGAAGTCGCTGCCGTGCGTCAATTCACGAGCGAACGTGAGTGAAGTGGGGTCGGAGGGATTTGAACCCCCGATCGACTGATATCTCCGGTGTGCGCCTCGGAACTCCAGAGGGTCATCGTCGCAGGCGGTGATCAGCCACCCGCTCAGTATATCAGCTGGAGTTGTCGTCCCGGGCGCGGTGCCTCTGGAGTCAGTCGCCATGCCGGGCTTGGCCACGACCCCGCGAATTCGGTTTGCCGCAGTCCGCCTATAGGGATTTCGGTTACCTGCGACCTCGCAAGAAGGAGTGTGTTGTCTGTCCCTCTCAAAATACAGAAGATCGATCAATCCTACTCGTCGACGATCGGGAGCGTGAGCGAAGAAGCGTAGTGATCGTCGTGGCGAACACGTTGGGTAGCGACCTGCGCTTCGTCGGCCGACGCCTGGGCTGGTTGGGTTTTCACGTTCAGATTTCGATCGTACCGTGGGAAGTTACTGCTCGAGATCTCCAGGCGGATGCGGTGGCCTGCCTCGAAGGTGTGTGCCGTCGACCAGAGGTCGATCGAAAACTCGTGGACCTCGCCCGGGGACAGAAACTCCGGTTCGCTCGAATCGTTTCGGTACCGGCCACGTTGGATCCCTTCGGCGATATTTGCACAGTAGCCGTCCGGCTCCACGTCGACCAGTTTCGCCGTGAAATCAGTGTCCGGTGCCGAACTCGCGGCATACAGGGTAACGTCGACCGGCCCGGCAATCCGTTGTGGGGCTGTCAACTGTGGCGAAGTATAGACGAGCACGTCTTCCCGTTCCTCGACGTCGGCCTGATCGGCAATGCCCCCAGGACCGATATTCGGCATCAGTGTTCGGCCACCGGTGCTCGGGACCGGATCCATGGGATCATACTCGAAGCTATCCGCTGGCTCCGCGTCGGGTTCGGCACGAGTGAGGGTTCCATCGCCGAACCGGGTGTTCGCTGAGCCATCGCTGTGGAGGTAGTACGTCGTCGGGTCGTGGGCGGGCGGCCACGTGTCCGTCGTCTCCCATTCTCGGGTGCCCAAATCCATGTACTGGACGCCCGGGAGGTCGCCAGCGCCGGTCTCCTCGCCCTTGAGGTGGTGACCGAACCACTGGAAGGCCAACTCCTCCATCCGAAGCTGCCCGCTAAACGCCTGGGGACCGTACGGCTTGTCGCCCGAGAACGTCGGCGTCACCGAGAGATACGCCTCGTGGTCCCATGGCCCGATCATGAATCGCTCGTTCTCCCCGACCTCGCCCCCGACGGACTCGTTCAGTGTTTCGTGAATGTCGAGATGGCCGCGGAGGAAATTATCGAACCAGCCGGTTACGTGGAGGACTGGAATGTCGATTTCGTCGGCCTGCTGGTTGACGTCGACGCCCTCCCAGTAGTCGTCGTAGGCAGGATGCTCGAGCCAGTCTTCCCAGTACGAAGCAACCCCTCGGTCGAACGCCGGGAGGTCCGAGAGCGGGAGGTGTTCGGCTGCTTCCTGGGGATTCGCATACGCGGTCGACAGGGCGACCTGTGCCGCCTCGAGTTCGTCCTCGGAAATGTCGAGTCGCTCCAGGGTATCCCAGCCCAAAAACAGCGCCCACCAGAGGTTGAAGCCCAGTTCGAAGGCCCCGCCACTGTATGTCCACCCCTCGTGATAGTTGCTCCCGGTGAGGTAGGCGAAGGCGGCGTCGAGGTGTGGTGGGTCAGCGACGGCGCCTTGCCAGGTCGGGACCCCCATGTACGACGATCCGTAGATCCCGACGTGGCCGTCACTCCACTCCTGCTCGGCGGCCCATTCGATCGTGTCGTAACTGTCCGCAGCTTCGTGGTGAAACGGATCCCACTCGCCTTCGGAGTTGAATCGCCCGCGCGTATCCTGCACCACCACTGCGTACCCACGCTCGACCGCGTTGACCGGGTTCAGGATGAGACTCCCAACGAACCAGGCGAATGACTTGTCGTAGGGAATCCGATACACGAGCGTCGGATACGCCCCGCTTTCTGGCGGCCGATAGATATCCGTCGCCAACGCCACTCCATCCCGCATTTCGACCATAACGTCTCGCTCGATGGTAACGTCTGACATGGCAGAGAAACGTCGGCTCACCTGCGCAAATAACTTCGGATATTTCAACAAATCTACGAGTATACCAAGCCGGCTACAGGCGCCTGTCAGGAGTCACGGTCAGTAGTCGCCCAGTCACAGTCTTGACACTTCCAGCCCGTGATGAATTCGACGGCAGATGGCATGTAACCCACTTCGAGGACGTCCCCGCCACACTCGGGACACGAGCGAGCGGCAGCAGTAATCGGCTCCGCGTCCATGACGTCCGCGCCTTCGATGAGTTCGGCAAGCTTTTTCGGGGTAACCATCCGCCCCTGGACCACCCGGTTCTCTGCCATACCGCCGTCAGGGTTCGTTCGCTCCTAAGCCTTGGCCTTCGAGTCCTCCCCCGCCGGGCCCGATTGCTCGTCGTCCGCGATGCGATCCTGGGGACCGGGTGAACGCTCGATCGCATCCCCACCGCCGTCGAACGCAGCCGTGACATCGATGTCGTCCGGGCGGTACCCGGAGACATCGTGTGGGTCTGGGTCGAATGCGAACAGGCCGGTCACGGCGAGGACCGCGAGAGCCAGGGGTGCGTCCCCGGGGAGAACGCCGATGATAGACAGTCCGAGCACGCCCAAGGCTACCGCTGCGCCAAACCGACTTCGTTCGAGGTCGACGGAGTCACGAAGCCATGGGGCCGTGACCGCAATACAAAGCGCCCCAAGAACCCCGACAGCCGCCGCTGCAGCACCGTTAATTGCGAGTGCAGGCCGGACTGCCAGCGTGGGATCGAGTCCACCAACGTTGATACTGGCGAGGAGCCCGACGCCGACGAGAACGGCTGGCCGTGGCAGGATGTCGGCCACCCGGGCACTGGCCGTCGAGGCGGCAACCGCTACGACGACCAACCCGGCAAAGTGCTGGAACAGCTCCAGATCTACCAGGCCAACGACGGTCGGAGCGAGTGCGGCCTCGAACGCGGCAAGGCAAATAAGCGGGATGCCGATCGAACAGACGGTCCAGGCTGCACGACGTGGGGGTGCGTCCAACTCGGCTAGAATGATTCCAATGGTTGCACTCCCCGCGAACACCAAAAGTCCGACTTCGAGAATCCCCGCTGGATTCTCGATCGCACCGGCCACCACGAGCGCTGGGAAAAGGCCATCGAGGAGGGGCAAGCCCATGACGAGGGCGAGGGTGCGGGCCGGTCGGTCCGCCGAGCCATCGCTGGGGGCAAACCGCAGTCGGCTCAATCCACCCATACACTAGCTGGGTTGGCCGTCTCCCCCGGCCATCGGGTGGTGGGACAGCCACAATGCCGACCGAGCGTGGCTGGGAACGAACGCCGCGTCTGTGGTGTCCCGTGTCCGTGTCTTCGATGGCGTTGCGGTGTCGCTTCTCGACGTGCGAACACTGCCGGACACAGCGGGACTAACGGCGTCCATATTCCTGTATTGGATGGATTTGTGGTTAAAGATTGTGTGAGACTCGGGGCCACGCCGCAAAGGCGGAAATACCCAGTCTCGCAACCCTTTTGAGACGGGGAGCCTGACCGTTTACATGGCGAACGAAGGTGGACCCTTTTCAGAAAAACTCCGTGTGCCGGAAGCGCTGACATTCGACGACGTCCTGTTGCGGCCCATGGAGAGCCAGGTCGAACCGGACGAGGCCGACCTCTCTACCCGGGTCTCGCAGACCGTCGAACTGGGCGTGCCGGTCCTCTCTGCGGCGATGGATACCGTTACTGAAAGCGGGATGGCGATCGCGATGGCCCGGCATGGTGGATTGGGTGTGCTTCACCGGAACATGACCACCGACGAAATGGTGGCAGAAGTCGAGCGGGTCAAACGTGCCGACGAACTCATCATCCGCGATGTGGTGACGGCCCGACCCGACCAGACCGTTCGGGAAGTCGACAGTATGATGGAAGCCGAGGGTGTCTCCGGCGCACCGGTCGTCGCCGAGGACGGCGAGGTCCTGGGCATCATCTCCGGGACAGACATTCGGCCGTATTTAGAAGTCGGCGAGCGCGACGCCGTTCGCGAGGCCATGACCGACGAGGTCATTACGGCACCAGAGGACGTCACCCCGCGCGAAGCCCTCGAGTTGATGTACGAACACAAGATCGAACGGGTCCCGATCGTCGACGACGACAATCGCCTAATAGGCCTCGTGACCATGCAGGGTATCCTCCAGCGACGGGAGTACGACATGGCTGCCCGCGATTCCGACGGACGCCTTCGAGTTGGCGTCGCCGTCGGCCCGTTCGAGACCGATCGTGCGAGGGCTGCAGCCGAGGCGGATGCGGACGTGTTGTTCATCGATTGCGCCCACGCTCACAACAGCAACGTCATCGAGAGCGCGCGAGACATCGCAGACAGCGTCAGTGCCGATGTCGTCGTGGGCAACGTCGGCACGCGTGAGGCGGCAGCGGCCTTGGTGGACTTCGCCGACGGCCTCAAGGTCGGGATTGGGCCGGGATCGATCTGTACCACACGGGTGGTAACCGGGGCCGGAATGCCCCAGATCACGGCCGTTGCACAAGTTGCCGACGTCGCCCAACAACACGATATTCCGGTCATCGCCGACGGAGGGATCCGGTACTCCGGTGACGCAATCAAGGCGATTGCGGCTGGTGCCGACGCGGTTATGCTAGGCTCGTATTTCGCCGGGACGGACGAGGCGCCCGGCCGAGTCATCACCATGAACGGGAAGAAATACAAACAGTATCGCGGCATGGGTTCGGTCGGCGCGATGCAATCCGGGAGTGCCGATCGGTATCTCAAGGATCCGGACGAAGACGAAGACTTCGTCCCCGAAGGTGTGGAGGCGGCGACTCCCTACAAAGGAACGCTTGCGAGCGAACTCCAACAGCTCGTCGGGGGGATGCAATCGGGAATGGGGTACGTCGGTGCTCCCTCGATTCCGGCGTTCAAAGACCGATCGGAGTTTGTCAGAGTCTCTGCGGCCGGTCAACAGGAGGGCCATCCTCACGACGTCGTAATCACCGACGAGGCACCAAACTACAGTCCCAAAGGGTCCTGATCACGCCAGATTCTGGCCGGTAGTCGCACAGGCCGGACTGCAGTAGCCGCCTGCGGCGATCGCCGAGGGGTGGGCCAAAAACGTGGTGCCACAGTGTTGGCACTCGTAATTCTGGTAGTCTGCCATGCATCTACTCTAGGGAAGCCTACCCCATAGGGCTTTTCCAGACCGCAACACTGAGTGGCCAGGCTCGTCTACGTCAGCGTGTCTAATGGGCGACTATCGGATCGAACGCGTCGGTGCGGGTGCGGCGCTCGCAGATGCCCACGCGGTTCGCCGGGCCGTCTTTATCGAAGAGCAAGGGGTTCCCGAGTCAATCGAAATGGACGACAAGGACGTCGACGCTATCCACCTCGTCGCCTACGATGAGTCCGATCCCATCGGAACTGCCAGATTGCGGGAAGCCGAACCGGAAACAGGCAAGGTAGAACGTGTTGCAGTTCTGGCTTCCCACCGCGATGCTGGCTGTGGTCGGGCGTTGATGGCCGATCTCGAAGCAGTGGCGGTTGCCCAGGGCTTCGAAGAACTCATCCTGCACGCACAAACGAGTGTTGAGTCGTTTTACCAGGAGCTCGGCTACGAGACCGTCAGTGACACGTTTCTCGAAGCCGGCATCCCCCACGTCGAAATGACCAAGTCCCTGACAGGGAACCGAGAATCGGTGTAGGATCCCCGCAGCTTGCGTCAAGCAAGTCCGGAACCCAATTGGTTACGGTTCCATGGGGTCATGGTCGCTGTCCGACTCCGTCCACTCCGGAGTGCCTTTCATGATCCCACGGAGATTGGTCAGCGGATCGCCAATCTTGATGCCATGTTGTGAGATTTCGAACTCGCGCAGCGTCCGCTGGAAGTCCGTGGTTCGCTTTTTCAAGACGCCGATTACCTTTCGGAGTTCGCCCTTGTATTCGATATGTCTGAGAAAGATAATATTATCGGCGAGATAACTGATACCACTCCTGGTCGCCTCGAATTCAGCGGTCACCGACGCCACTTCGTCGATGAGAATGACTGTCACTCCCTCGGCTTTGAGATACCGACAGAGTGTGTGGAGTTTCCGGCGCAAATCGGTCTCGTCACCGCGGATCGAAAGCCCAAAACCTTTGATCCCGTCTATCATAACGATCTCGGTATCGTCTGCCACGTCCGCCTGGACCCGGTGGGCGAACTCCTGAGGCGAGAGT